>CALLYQ010000211.1 GCA_937858875.1 uncultured Lautropia sp.
GACGCTGCAGTGGCTGATGTTCCAGATGGGCGGCTTCGGCCCGATGCTCGGGCAGCTGCACCATTTCCTGAACTACGCGCCCGAGCGCATCGACTATGCCTGCGAGCGCTACACCAAGGAAGCAAGGCGCCTCTACGGTGTGCTCGACAGCCAGCTCGGCCGCACAGGCGCATGGCTCGTCGGCCGCGAATACACGATCGCAGACATCGCCTGCTGGCCCTGGGCGCGCTCGCACGAGAGCCAGGGGATCGACCTCGCCAACTATCCGAACCTGAACCGATGGTTCGACACGATTGCGGCGCGACCGGCCGTCCAGCGCGCGATCACGGTGCTGGCCGATCATCGCAGGCCGCAGCTGGACCAGAAGGCGCGCGAGAGCCTGTTCGGAAACGCGCAGTACGAGCGGCGCTGAGCGCGCGACGGGCTACTGGATCGGATCTTCGATCCCGCGCGGCAGCGGAAACGAAAACACCTCGATGCCTTCTTCTGCCAGCGCCTCGCGCTCGTCCACGCTGGCCACTCCGCGGATTCCGCGTTCCGGCGCCTCTCGATAGTGAATGCGACGCGCCTCCTCGGCGAAGCCCGCCCCGACGTCCTCGGTGTTCTGAACCAGCTGGCGTGCCAGCTTGAACCACATCGCCTGCAGCTGTTCGGGGGTGACGTTGGTGGCTGCGCTCCGTGGGTCGGCAGGCACTGCGGCCGCGTTGCGGCCAGCCACGGCATCGGCACGCGGACCGGCAGCCGCTTGCTGCGAGCCCGCACCCGAAAGATTGAGCCGTGGCGCGCTCGGCAGCTTCTGGATCTCACGATCGCCGCACATCGGACATTCGAGCAGCCCGCCGCCGAGCTGCACTTCGTAGTCGTCGGCCGAAGCGAACCACCCCTCGAAGCGGTGATCCTGCCTGCAGCCCAGATTGAACACTTTCATCGATCTCGTTCCGGTTCCCTCGATTGTAAGTCCTGTCCGCCATTGCGCCGCCAGAATCCGGCCGAACCGGCGTTTCGAGTGCGATTTGCGGCCTTTCGCGCAACAATGGCAACCGATCGCCATCGCCGATTCATCGTCGAGCCTTCGCGGCGGCAGCCAGCCGTCGTTGCTTCGCCGCTGAGCGACGGCCGCACACTCCAGCCACGCATCCGTTCCAGATGAAGCATCCCCTCGTCGTCGGCATCGACGACGCGATCGCCGACCTCGAAGCCTTCGATTCGATCCTCGACGCGCGCAGCCCCGGCGAATTCGCCGAAGACCGGCTCCCGGGCGCCACGAACACGCCGGTGCTCGACGACGCGCAACGTGCGCTCGTCGGCACGATCTACCGGCAGGACTCGCCGTTCGCGGCGCGTCGGCTCGGTGCTGCACTGGTGTCGCGCAATATCGCCGACATCCTCGAGCAGCGGCTCTGCGACAAGCCGCGCGAATGGCGCCCGCTCGTCTACTGCTGGCGCGGCGGCAACCGCTCGGGCGCGCTGTCCACGGTGCTCGCGCGCATCGGCTGGCGCACGGCGATCCTTGACGGCGGCGATCGCGAGTTTCGCCGGCGCGTCGTCTCCGACCTGGCGGCCTGGCCGGCACAATTGTGGCTGCACGTCGTGGCCGGCCGCACCGGCTGCGGCAAGAGCCTCATCCTGACGCAGCTTCGGAAACTCGGTGCGCAGGTGCTGGATCTCGAGGCGCTGGCCCGGCATCGCGGCTCGGTGCTCGGGCTGCTGCCGCAGACCATCCAGCCAACGCAGAAGGCCTTCGAATCGGGTTTGTGGCAGGCGATTCGCGGCTTCGACCGCTCGCGTCCGGTGTTCGTCGAATCCGAAAGCCGTCGCGTCGGCCAATGCCACCTGCCGGAAGCGCTGATCGCGGCCATGCGCGCGGCGCCCGGCACCCGCATCGAAATGAAGCTGGAGGATCGCGCGACGCTGCTGCTGCGCGAATACCGGCACTTCACCGAGCAGCCGGCCGAACTGTTCTCGCGGCTCGAACGACTGGTGCCGCTGCATGGTCGACGCGTCGTTTCGGTCTGGCGAGCGCTGGCGGAATCGGATCGCTGGGAGGAGTTCGTGGTCGCGCTTCTCGAGGCGCACTACGACCCGGCCTATGACCGGTCCACGACGAGCAACTACGCCGAAATCGAGCACGGCCGGGCGCTCGAAGTGGCTGGGATCGACGAGGCCCATCTGCAGGCGACGGCACGGCAGCTGCTCGAATCGGTGAAACCGCCGACGGACGAAGCGTCGACGGACGAAGCGCTGCACGACTGATCGCGCGTTCACGCCCGCGACACCGCCCCGCTGCTCCCGGGCCGAACCCTCCAAAGCCCCACGAAACCGTCAGGCGCCCGCCGCTCGGCGGTCGGTCTGCTCCGGCGGGATCTTCAGCGATCGACCGGCTGCGGCGCAATCGCGTCGAGGTTGCGGACGATCTTCGTGCGCGCCTTGACCGAATCGACGTAGGCCTGCAGGCCGGCCTGGCTGTACGCCTGATCGAGCTGGCGACGATACGCCGGACGGCGTTCGTCGAGCACTTCGTCGGAGGCTTCGATGATCCGCAGCACTTCGAAGACCGCAAAGCCTTGGTCACCGTCGGCGCCGGTGTAGCCCGGCAGCGCGGCGCCGTCGACGCGGAAGATCGCCTCGACCGCCGCCGCCGGTACCGATTCGGTCACGCCGCGGCCGATCGTGGAAGCGGCCGAGAAGCCGTTCTTCGTGTCGGCCTTGCCCGCCCGCAGATCGGCAATCAGCGCTTCGCCGGCCTGTCGCGCCAGCCGCGCCGATTCGCGCGCAACGAGCCGCGTCCGTACTTCGTCACGCACTTCGTCGAAGGTCTGCTTGCGTGCGGGACGATGCTCGACGACGCGTGCCGAAACCAGCGTGCCGTTGCCGACATCGATGGCCTCGGTATTGCGCCGGTTCGATACGGCGTCTCCGGAGAACAGCGCCTGCAGCAGCCGCTGATTGTTCAACGGGTGCTCACCCGGCAGCGACTCGGCGCCGCCACGGTGCACGTCGTTTGCCGACTCGATCGTCAGTCCGAAGTGCTCGGCAGCAGGCTGCAGACTTTCGGGCTGCTCGTAGACCATGTTGCTGAAGACCTCGGCCGCCTCGGCGAAGCGGCCCGCCGACTGCTGCTTGCGGATCTCGGCTTCGATCTCGCTGCGCACGGTCTCGAACGGACGCTGGGCTCCCGGACGAATTTCGGTGACCTTGATCAGATGGAACCCGAACTCGGTCTCGACGACCTCGCTGACCGCGCCGGGCTCCAATGCGAACGCCGCATCGGCGAACGGCTTGACCATCATCGACGCGCTGAAGAATCCGAGGTCGCCGCCCGACGGCGCCGAGCCGCTGTCCTGCGATTCGGCTTCGGCCAGCGCGGCGAAATCGACGCCTTCTTCCAGCTTCGCGCGCAAGGCCTCGGCCTTCTCGCGTGCGGCGCTCTTCGCGGCATCGTCGGCGCCCGGGTCGACGGTGATCAGGATGTGGCTCGCCCGGCGCTGTTCGGCGGTCGTGTAGCGCGCCTTGTTCTGCTCGTAGTAGGCGCGTACCTCGTCGGGCTTGAGCTGCACGGTGGCCTCGATCGCCGCAGCGTTCAGCACCAGGTACTGGACATCGATCGATTCGGGGGCCTGGAAGCTCGCGACGTTCTCTTCGTAGAAGCGCTGGAGCACCTCGTCGGAAGTGTCGACCTCGTCGACGAAGTCCTTCGGAACGAAGACACGCTGGCGAACCTCGCGCTGCTGCTCGCCCAGGCGCGTGACGCGTTCGACGAGCGCCTCCGGCACCATCGGCGTCGAAGCGATCGATCCCGGCAGCGCCTGCATGGCCAGGTCGCGGCGCAACTCGGATTCGAAGGTCGCCTCGTTGCGCCCCTGGGCCGACAGCAGCGCGCGATAGCGCTCCATGTCGAAGCTGCCATCGGGCCTGACGAGATCCGGAATCGCGAGAATCGTCTTGCGCAGTGTCTCGTCGGAGACCGAGACGCGCTGTTCGATCGCCTGTGCGAGCAGGGCTCGCTGCGTGACCAGACCTTCGAGGACTTCGGCGCGCATCGCCGGGTTGTCGATCAGCGCCGGGTCGACCTGCCCGCCGAGGGTCTGGCGGATCTGTTCGAGCTGCCGCTGCCGGGCCTGGTCGAACTCCTGCATCGAGATCTCGAAGTCGCCGACCTTGGCGACCGCGTCGCCGGCCGAGAAGAAGCGGTCGTAGCCCTGGATGCCGAAGAACGCGAATGCCGGAAAGATCAGGATCACCAGGACGAACTGCAGAATGCGCTGATGCTTGCGGATCGAATCGAACATGCGTACGCGGCCTGGGAAAAAAAAGGGCGAACTTTCGTTCGCCCTTCGAGTGTTGGCGGAGTGGACGGGACTCGAACCCGCGACCCCCGGCGTGACAGGCCGGTATT
>CALLYQ010000212.1 GCA_937858875.1 uncultured Lautropia sp.
GCACGTCGCCGATCCCCTCCGGGTCAGCAAGGTGCCGCAGCATGTACTCCTCGTTGCTGGTTGGCTTGATCGGCCGCCGCCCCTGCTCGCGCAACTCCCGGAAGGCGCCGACGGCGTCGGCCACCGTCATGCCGCCCTTCGAGACGGCCCGACCGGAGGCAATATCCGCCTCGGCGCGCTTTCCGAACGCCTTGGCCTCCTTTTCGGTCTTGAAGGTCCGGCATAATGCCTTGTGCCCCTTCCGGCGGACCAATACCCGCCAGGAATTCGGACCGGTCTGCGTAATTGATGCCACCGTATCACCCGTATCACTGCCGTATCATCGCCATCGTATCAACGCTGGTGAAAGTTTGGGTTTTACAGTGATTCGGAGTTACACACTACATAGCGAAACCGGGTAGAATCGTAGGTCCGCGCCTCCGTAGCTCAGTGGATAGAGCATCCCCCTCCTAAGGGGAGGGTCGCACGTTCGATTCGTGCCGGGGGCGCCAGTCGCTTGTCGACGCGCTTTACATCCGTTTCCGCCCGCCATCGCAAGTGACTGATTTCACGCGCTGGCGCGATTGATGCTTGCTTCGCACTCGTCGTCCACACTTCGACAGCGAGGAGACAGCGGCATGAAACGCTTCGTTTCGGCAATCTGCATCGCGAGCGTGCTCGCGATCGCCACTCCCTTCGCCCACGCCATTCCGATCACCTACACCGCGATACTCGGCGGATCGGCGGAAGAGCCGCCAGTCGCGTCTCCGGGCACAGGCCAGGCGACCGTCGTCTATGACTCGGTCGCGCGCACGCTCGAAATCCAGACAAGTTTCGCGGATCTCGTGGGCACGACAACGGTGGCGCACATCCATTGCTGCACGGCGACGCCCTCTTCCGGCTTGGCCGGGGTCGCCACGCAAGTCCCGAGCTTCACCGGATTCCCCGTCGGAGTGAGCAGCGGCAACTACTCGAACGTCTTCGACCTGACCGACCCGGCAAGCTGGAATCCGAGCTTCGTGGCCGGCAACGGCGGCACCCCCGCCAGTGCGGAGATGGCACTCGCAGCAGGGCTGGCCGATGCGCGTGCATACTTGAATATCCACACCAGCTTCGCTCCGGGCGGCGAGATTCGCGGCTTTCTCGTCGAAACATCCAGCATCCCCGAACCGGCAACGCTGGCGCTGATCGGCACGGCGCTCCTCGGACTCGCTTTCAGCGCCGCGACGGCTCCTGGCCGTGCCCGCAGGCTTCGGGCGCCATAACGCTCAATCAGCCGGCTTCCTTTCCCGAAACCGAAGCCACGCCTTGTAACCCAGGTGACGCGCCAGCAGCAGCGGGGGCATCCGCAGCCAATGCTGGCGCACCAGCAAGAGCAGGCGCGACGCTTCGATGTGCCTGCTCGACTCATCCGGATGCGGCGGAAACAGCACGGTTGGAATCAGCCGATCCATCAGCGGGCCGATCGGCGCCGGTGGCGCAGCCGAAGCGGACGCTGCAAGAACCGGGTCGGGAACCGGCGCCCCCAGCAACATGCGCGCATAGCGCAGGCCGTAGTAGGCAGGGCGCGCCAGATCGAGTTTTTCGGCACGCGGCCAGAAGGCCGACCAGAAGCCCGGTTCCTTGTCGCCGTAATGACGCAGCAACTCGGTGATGTCGACCAGTTCGCGCAGGCCGGACTCCATCTCGCCGCTGTAGAGCAAGTGCGTCATCGCGTGCAGGCACATGTCCACCGGTGACAACACGCTGTAGCGCGAGCCTGCGAGCCTGCGCGCATCGTCGAGCAGCATCGCCGCCGACGGCTTCAGCCGTGCAGTGCGCATCAGGATGTTGTGATGCAGGTCGACTTCGACTTCGCGTTCGCGATGCGTCAGCGGCGGCAACTCGTGCGCCCAGTTGCGGTAGTAGTGCTCGTCGTAGGCCGACAGGCGGGTACCGAGCCATCCATGATCGATCAGCTGCGATTCGATCGAAGGCAGCATCGACTCGTCGACCAGCAGATCGACGTCTCCGAATGCCCTGCCGATGGCGTTCGGAGTCCCGGCCAGCATGTAGGCGCAACCCTTGAGCAGCACCAGCGCAGTATCGGGCGCATCCTGCAGCGCCCAGGCCAGCCGGTCGAGCTCCCAGCGCGCGACGCGAGCACGCGTCTCGGCGCCGGCGATCGCACTGAACAGGATGTCGGGCACCGGATGCGGAAAGGCGTCGATCAGGTCGAGTCGCTGCAATTGAGCCGCGAGCCGGCCGAGCAGCTGCGCGCGGCGCATCAGCCGCAGCGTCAGGTCCAACTGCCGGGGCTCGAGTTCGCGCAGGCTGCCCGGGTCGTTCAGCGCCCGTTTGACCAAGCGGCGCACGTTATCGCTGCGCTCCGACACGGTCCGCTTCGCGCTCCGTCCGGGCAGCGCGCTCTCGGTCATCGCCCTTCTCCAGCGACGGGCAATGCCTGGGACTCGCCGTCGCTGGACTCGACCTCAGCCCCCACGCCTCGGGCAAGCCTGTCGAAAAGCTCGACGGCCTCGTCGAGATCGGAATAGACGAGACGATAACAGCGTGAACGGTCGACGATGTCGCGCACCGTTTCGAAGGCGGCCTGGCCGACGACCTCGTAGTTGAATGCATTGCGGGCCAGGCTCATGAAGGCTTCGGCGCGAGGAACCTCCTCGAACGACAGCCGGGCATCCGCCTGCCAGCGCGGAAACACGACCCAGCGCGCCGGTGCCTCGATCGCCGCGGCGTCGACGCTGTCGCGAGGCGGGCGCACATGCGCCACCGTACCCTTGATCGTACCCTCGATGCTCGGTCCGAGTTCCGCCTGCGGTGCGAAATTGCGCATGACTTCGATCGACGCGTTCTTCAGCGGCATCGGCCGGGGGATGGGGACGAAGGCCGTCTTTCCCGGACGCAGCAGTCCGAATTCGTCGGACAGCAAGCGCCAGCCGCGATGGGCGAGCGCTGCACAGAGGGTCGTCTTGCCATGCCCTGGACCCGCCGGCATGAGCAACGCCCCACCATTCCTTTCCAACACCGCCGAATGCAGCATCAGGAAGCGGTGAAAGCGCAGCGCGATGACCAGGTTGAAGCCCCACTCCAGCACCGCAAGCGCCTGCTCGGCCGGCATGTCGTCGTGCGGCTGCCGTCCATCGACGGTGAAGCGAACCCGCCGCACGGACTTCGGCAGCGCAGCGCGCAACTCCTCGAGACGCAGGTGGCAGCTGAACACCCGCGCGTCGTCGAGCAACGGATAGTGACCGTACAGCCGGTACAGAGGCTCGGCCAGCGCTGTCGCGCGTGCCTTGATGTGGACGTCGAAAGGCCCGATGCGAAGGCCGAGACCGTCAGCCAGCCGAGCCTGGAAACCCCCGGGATCCAGGCTGTCCACGCGCGGGTGCGACGCGAATGCCTGCGTCGCGGGCATCACGGCGATACACGCACGACAAGGCCCAGCTCCTCGAAACGGACGAGCAAGCCGAAGACGTGGCGCGCGAAGTCGGCATCGGGTTCCGGGGCATCGGGCGTCTGTCCGGCCAGCGCCCGGCTCGCGTCCAGCGCGTCCATGGGATCGACGAGAATGTCACGAAGCAACGCGGCGCTAGCCGCGTTGACGAAATGAGTCTGACCGGAGGGTCTGTGGAAAACGACGAATTCCCGGTCCCATTCGGCCCAAAGAAATTCGTCGCTTGTTGCAGAGCGCCAGCGCACTACCCCGTTGACGCCGCTCAGATCGTCCGATACATGATCCGGCCGGCGAACGATGCGAGCGCGGTGGCCGAAACAAGTCCTCCCCGCGGCACGTCGACCCCGGTGGCGACCTTTTCCGTCGCGTCGACCGCTTCGGGAATGAACGACTGCCGAATCAGATCGGCACGGGCCTGGGCGCCCAGGTCGGAAGGCAGCGGGCCGGCAGCTTCGTAATAGAACGTTCCGCCCCGCTCGCACATCTCCTGCCCGCCTAGCGGCGTGCCGGTGAGGTCCGCATTGTCGTAGAACTGGCGGCCATCCAGCGTCGGGATGTTCGTGACCTCGGCGGAGATCGGTTCGCCCAGGTCGTAGCGCTGACCGCCGTCGAAGACTTCGGCAACCGAATTCTCGTTCAGGCACATGTTGTTGCCGGCGCCGTCGACCGGTGCGCCCGGGGCACGACTGATCAGGTTGCTCGTGCGCGCCAAGGCCGCGCCGCTATGCAACGTAAGAATGGTAGGCACCGCCACCGCCGCCCCACGAATCATCCGGCGACGGCTCTTCTGGCGCGCGACGGATGCAGGCGACTCGGCTGCAGCCGTGACCTGAGCAGTCTGATTGTCTTTCTGAGCTCTCATGAGGCAAATCCCTCCTTGTCCTGGGGCACCGGCAAGAATTGCCACCGAGCCATTGAATCGAAGCTATCGCGTTCAGACATGCAAGAATCCTGCCACCACGCTCTATCCCGGCGATTCAAGCCACTACCAAGCGACTGCGCGGGTCAGTCGTAAAATCCGTCGACACCTTGCAGGTCAGGCCGACCGACACGCGCACGCCATATTGCATACCAGCGATCCCTGGATTTTACCGTTTCGACGCTCTCCTGGGGCAAGCCGGCGGCCGCGGCGTGCGGTTTTTCACGCAGGCGCAACAAGGCATCTTCTGATCCCTCAGCGCGCGGAGCCGCCAGCGCAGGCTCCCCGATGAACCAGCCAATCTGGCTGGGGTTACACTCTGCCCATTCATCAGGACGAGCAGATGAGCGAATTGTGGCTTCATGACGTCGGCGACGACGTATCCCGCGAGGAAATACAGAAGGGCTGTGCCGCCGCGACGGCGCTGATAGCCTCGCGCGGCCTCACGGTCGACCAGGCTTACGAGGCCGTGATGAAACGCTCGAACCGGGAGTCCTTCGACCGCAAGGCCGCCAAGGCCTGGGACGACGCCGAAGATGCGGCCCTCGGCGCAATCTTCGGCGACATCGACGACTGGCCCGACGACGCGGTTCTGGGACTCGCGGCCGACGCCCGGTAAGCTCGCGGCCGACGGTGTAGATTCGAACTTTGCTCAGCCGGGCTCCGCCCCGCCGCCGCTTGAAGCCGCCGCCCCGAACAGCGCCAGGACCTGCCTCCTGAGCCAGGTTTGCGCCACGTCGCGCTCGGTGCATTCGTGCCAGACCAACCGAATCTCGAACTGCGGCAGCTTCAGCGGCACCGGCCACATTCGTAGCGACTGGCGGTCGCAGGCAATGCGCGCGAAGGTCTCGGGCACGATCGCCACGACCGGCGCCGCCTGCACGAGATCCGGAATCGCGGCGTAATGACGCGCGCGGATCGAAATCCGGTCGCCCAGCTTATGACGCACGAGGCTTTGCTCGATGCCCTGATGGAACGTCGCCGTCGGCGACGCAACGACGAGCGAAGCCCGGGACAGTCCGGCACGCGTGCGCCACGCCGGCTGTGAGCCCGGGCCGCCGAGCGCGGCATAGGTTTCGCGGAACAGCACGACCGAGCGGAGCCCGCGTGGCAACGGATCGAGGATGCCCAGCGCGAGGTCGACTTCGCGTCGCGCCAGCGCATCTGCGATGCGCCCCGCGGGCACCGCTGCATTGCTCAACCGGGTGTTGGGCGCCCGCCCGAGCACGGCTGCCGCGATCTGCGACAGGAACACGATCTCACCCAGGTCGGACAAGGACAGGCGCCATTCGGTACTGCTGCGTTGCGGATCGAAATCCGACGCGGTGGTCAGCGCCTGCTCGAGCGCCTCGAGCTGACGCGCGGCCACCGGCCCGAGTCGCTCGGCCAACGGGGTCGGCGCCAGTCCATTCGCCACGCGCACGTATAGCGGGTCATCGAAGGCGTCGCGCAGCCGCGCAAGCGCATTGCTCGTGGCGGGTTGGCTCAGCGACAGCAGCTTTCCGGCTTCTGTGACCGAGCGGCATCGGTCCAGCGCAACCAGCACCCGCAGCAGGTTCAGGTCAAGGCGATCGAATCGTTCGCGCATCCTGCTCGCCTCCTTTGACATTCACAATGTCGATGCGCTCCATCAAGACAATCGATTTGACTGATACGGATGCTGCCCATAAGGTAGCCGTCGCGCAAGCGGGGAGAAGGCGTTGGAACGCTCGTTTCGGGAGGAGATCAGGCTGCTCGGCCTTGGAGACGGCGAAGTCTTCAATGGCGAAGGCATCCTGGCGGTGACCAAGGCGCTATTGCAGTCCGGCGTCAGCTATGTCGGAGGCTACCAGGGTGCGCCGGTATCGCACCTGCTCGACGTGATGGTCCAGGCACGGGAGCAGATGGATGCGCTCGGCGTGCACGTCGAGGCCTGCACGAACGAGGCCTCGGCTGCCGCGATGCTCGGTGCCTCGATCATGTATCCGGTGCGCGGCGCCGTGACCTGGAAGTCGATCGTCGGCACGAACGTCGCCTCCGACGCGCTGTCGAACCTGGCCTCTCCGGGTGTCACCGGCGGCGCACTGATCGTCGTCGGTGAAGATTACGGCGAGGGCGCAAGCGTGATCCAGGAACGCACGCACGCCTATGCGATGAAGTCGGGGCTGTGGCTGATGGATCCCCGCCCTGACCTGCCGACGATCGTGCGCTGCGTCGAACAGGCTTTCGAGCTTTCCGAGGCTTCGAACACGCCGGTGATGATGGAACTGCGGATTCGCGCCTGTCATGTGCGCGGCAGCTTCGTCGCGCGCGACAATCGCCGCCCTGCCATTTCCACGCGAGACCTGCAGCAGGATCCGGCGCCCTTCGACTACGCGACACTCGCCCATCCACCGGTCACTTACCGCCACGAGAAGCTCAAGTACGAAGTGCGGATGCCGGCGGCACGACGCTTCATCGTCGAGTCCGAGCTCAACGAGTTGTTCCGCGGCGAGCGTGGCGACATCGGAATCGTCGTACAGGGCGGCCTGTACAACACATTGGTCCGCGCGCTGCAGCAACTGGACCTCGCCGACGCGCAGGGGCGCTCGCCGATCCCGATACTGAACCTGAACGTCGTCTACCCGCTGGTTCCCGAACAGTTGACCGCGTTCTGTGCCGGCAAGCGCGGCGTGCTGCTGCTCGAAGAAGGGCAGCCGGACTTCATCGAGCAGGAACTGAACACGATCCTGCGACGCGCCGACCTGCAGACGAAACTGCACGGCAAGGACATGCTGGCGATGGGCGGCGAGTACACGGCCGAGTTGATGCTGCGCGGCCTGTTGCGCTTCCTGGCGCTGCATGCGCCCGACATCCCGCGGGCCGCCGGCGAGAAGCTGGTCGCCCAGATGGACTCGCTGCGCGCTCAGGCGGCCGAGGCGCTGGGCGGTGCCGTGCCGCCGCGGCCGCCGAACTTCTGCATCGGCTGCCCCGAACGGCCGGTCTTCGCCGCGCTGAAACTCGTGCAGCGCGAAGTGGGGCCGATGCACATCTCGGCCGACATCGGCTGCCACTCGTTCGCGACCTTCGAGCCGTTCTCGTTCGGAAACTCGATCCTCGGCTACGGCATGAGTCTGGCCAGCAGCGCCGGCGTCAGTTCGTTTTCCGCACGACGCCCGCTCGCGATCATGGGCGACGGCGGTTTCTGGCACAACGGCCTGCTGTCCGGCGTGTCGTCGGCCTTGCTGAACCAGGGCGACCGCGTGCTGGTCATCATGAAGAACGGCTATACGTCGGCCACCGGCACCCAGGAACTGCTATCGACACCGACGACCGAATCGCGCCGTCTTGCCGAGGGCGCGAGCGCTACCAGCACCGAACCGACGATCGAGAACACGCTGAAGGGCCTCGGCGTGAAATGGCTGCGCAAGGTCGACAACTATCGGGTCGCCGAAGTGCGCGACACGCTGCGCGAAGCCTTCACCACCGACTACCCGGGCCTGAAGGTGATCGTCGCCGAGGGGGAGTGCCAGCTCGAGCGGCAGCGGCGCGTGAAGCCGCAGCGGGCACGGCTGCTCGCGCAGGGCTGCCGCGTCGTGCGCACTCGGTTCGGCGTCGACGAGGACACCTGTACCGGCGACCATTCGTGCATCCGGCTGTCGGGCTGTCCGACGCTGACGGTCAAGTCGTCGTCAGATCCGTTGAAGACCGACCCGGTGGCTCACGTGACCGAAGGCTGTGTCGGCTGCGGACTGTGCGGTGAAGTCGCGCACGCAGCCACGCTGTGCCCGTCCTTCTGGCGTGCCGAAGTCGTGGTGAATCCTGGCCGATGGGAGCGTTTCTTCGACCGGCTGCGCCGCCGCGTGCTCGACAGACTGCAGTTCCGCGGAGCGCCCCATTGAGCAAGGAAGAGCCGCTGAGCATCCTGATCGCCGCTCTTGGCGGCGAAGGCGGCAGCGTGCTCGCCGATTGGATCGTCGACTGCGCGCTGGAACGTGGGCTTCCGGTACAGGCGACATCGGTGCCTGGGGTCGCGCAGCGCACCGGTGCCACCAGCTACTACATCGAATTGATGCGCGTGCCGGCGCCGCATGACGGCCGGCCGATCGCGGCCCGGCCAAGCGCGGCCCGGCCGATCTTCGCGCTGAGCCCGGTACCCGGCTGCGTCGACGTGGTCCTCGCCAGCGAACTGCTCGAAGCGGCCCGGATGATCGAACGCGGCTTCGTGAACCCGCAGCGCACGACGCTGATCATGGCGCGGCACCGCGTCTACACGACGCTCGAGAAAATGCAGATGGGCGATGGTCGCTTCGACGAAGCGCGAGTCCACGAGGCTGCCCGCAGCTGCGCCATGCGCTGCCTGAGCGTCGACATGCAGGCCCTGACTGCCCGCCACGGCACGGTGATCAGCGCCGTGATGTTCGGAGCGCTGGCCGGCGCCGGCGTGCTGCCCTGGGACCGCCAGACCTGCGAGGA
>CALLYQ010000213.1 GCA_937858875.1 uncultured Lautropia sp.
CGGGAGTCTGCGCCGCCGCGCGCAGCAGCTCGTCGATCAGCGTGTCGAAGAGGCCGGGGAGGTCGCCGGCCTGGCCGTCGTCGGTGACGGTGGCCGGCAGCACCAGCAGCGGCACCGGCAGCCGGCTCACCATCCACTGCGCGGCCTGCGGATCCTGGTGCAGCGCCCGGACCACCGCGATCGGACGGGTGTCGTCTCCGCTCACCTGCTGCAGCACCCGCTGCAGGTGCGCGATCGTCGGCGGCAGCCCCGGCTTCGGCTCGAGATCGGCGACCTGCTCGAGGCCGAGCCACTGCCACAGATAGCGGAAGGCCGTGTGCTGCGCGACCACCGGGCGGCCCTCCAGCGGCCTGGCCCTCTCGGCCCAGGCATCGATGCGGCGCGCCCAGTCCTGCGCCCAAGCCTGATGGCGGCTGCGGTAGCCGGCCGCACCGGCCGGATCGACCACGGCGAGCCGCTCGGCCAGGGCAGCCGCGACGCGCGCGAGCCGGTGCGGGTCGAGATGGAAGTGCGGATTGCCTTCCGCGTGCACGTCGCCCATGCTGCGATCGACGTGCTCGTGCGCATCGAGCAGATCGACGACTTCGGCGGCGAAGAACATGCCGTCGCGGCCGGTCTGCACGGCGCGATTGCCGGCACGCTGCTGCAGCATCGGCAGCCAGCCGGCTTCGAGCGACGCGCCGGTGCAGACGGCGAGGTCGGCGCGGCGCAGGCCGCTGATCAGCGCCGGACGAGCCTCGATGTGGTGCGGGTCCTGGCGGGCGTGCGTGGCGCTGATGATCCGCGCCTCGGGCGCGAGCACCTTCGCCAGCGCGGCCCATTCGGGTTCGCAGGCAAAGATCTCGAGCGCCTGCGCCGTGCCCGCACCCAGCGCGAGGCCGAGCGCGAGGCAGCCGGCCAGCATCCGCTTCACGATGCGATCAGAAAGCATGTGCACCATGCGCTCCCAGGCTCATCACGTATTGCAGGAACACCGCCTGCCCGGCATCGTCGAAGCCGCCACGATCACGCTGATCCGTCCATTGCAGGCGCAGCAGCGAGAAGTGCGAGGGTTTCCAGGTCAGCGCGACGCTGGCTTCGCGCAGCCGGCCCGCATGGAAATGATCGCCGTGAGGTTCGCGCACCTTCAGCTCATCGAAGCGCAGCCCGGCCTCCCATTGCGGCGCAAAGCGATAGACGGCCGACAGGTACCAGGCTTCGTGGATGTCGCTGCTGCTGGCGTACTCGTTGAGGTCGGTGACCCGTGCGTATTCTCCGGACAGACGCAACTGGCGTTCCCGGTTGTTGCCGTTCGGCGCCCACTTCCATACCGCATCGGCGATGAACATGTTGCGGCCGGTGAACCGGGCGCCGTGCGCATGCTCGTGCGCGCCGTGATCGTGATCATGGTCGTGGCCGTCGAGCGCCGGGTCGAGACGGTTGCGCAGATAGCTCAGGCCGAGTTGCCAGCTGTGAGAGATTCCCAGATCGCCGCCGACCTTGGTGCCCAGCGTGTAGGCGCCGGCCACCGGCTTGTTCTCGGACTCCTCGAGCAGGGTCTGCCCGCTCATCGCCTCGGCGGTCACACGCCAGTACAGGCGCGTCGGCGCGACCCACTGCAGGCGCAGCCCGTCGTCGAAGTAGTGGCTGCCCAGGAAGGCACGGTACAGCAGCGGACGCTCGATGAAGTCGTCGGCGTGCATGTGCTGCTCGTTCAGGTAGCCGAGCGCCGACAGGAAACGTCCGCCGCGTACCTGCAGGCCGGCGGGCAGCGAGGTCGTCTCCATGTACGCCTCCTCGATCTCCCACTCCACGTCGCTGTCGTGGCTGTGCGCAACTGCGGTGAGCCGGCCGGCGAACAGCGGATCGATGCTGGCGCCGATCGTCAGCTCGTTGTGCCCGAGCCCGAAGCCTTTCGGCCGCGTTCCCAGCGCAAGCTCGTCGGACGCGAGGCTGCCGTCGAGCACTGCGCCGATGTCGAGGCCGGCGCCGAGCCTGGGAGGCTGCCCGGGCGCGCGGGCCGTCGTCTGCGCGCCTGCCTGCGCGGCGGCCATCAGCGCTCCGGCGGCCAGCAGTCCGCCGGCGAGCAGTTCGCGTGTCGAGTTCATCGGGGTCGTTCTTCCGGTATGTGATCGAAGCGGTTCATTCGCAAATGATAAACCATTATCAAATCCACTATGCCTGGCACTCGATGTTTGACACCGATCAAGACGGCATCGAATGCTGCGCCAGGAAAACGGAAGGGCGGGTAGATGACTCTACTTGTAGCGTCTAGTATCGATTCGACTTCTACATATAGTGTTCAAAAGCAGGGAGCACATTCGATGACCGACATGCCCGGCCACCTGATCAAGCGCGACGGAAGCGTCAGTCCGTTCGATCCGGCCAAGATCGCGAGCGCACTGCAGCGCGCCGGCCGGGCCACCGGAGAGCTCGACGCGGCGCGCGCGCACCAGCTCACCTTGCAGCGAGTGCTGCCGCGGCTGCATGCGCTGGGCGCGGTCACGCCGCACATCGAGCAGATCCAGGATGCCGTCGAGGCGGCGCTGTTCGACGCCGGCTGCCGCACGACGCTGCGCGCCTACATCGTCCATCGCGAGCAGCATCGCAGGCTGCGCGACGCGCGCAGGAGCCTGGTCGACGTCGAGGCGTCGATGAACGAGTACCTGCAGCAGACCGACTGGCGCGTCAACGCCAACGCCAACCAGGGCTATTCGCTGGGCGGACTGATCTTGAACGTGTCGGGCAAGGTGGTGGCCAACTACTGGCTCGACCACGTCTATCCGCCCGAGATCGGCCGCGCCCACCGCGACGCCGACCTGCACATCCACGACCTGGACATGCTCAGCGGCTACTGCGCCGGCTGGTCGTTGCGCACGCTGCTCAACGAGGGGCTCAACGGCGTGCCCGGCAAGGTCGAGTCGGGGCCGCCGCTGCATCTGTCCAGCGCCATCGGGCAGATCGTGAACTTCCTGGGCACGATGCAGAACGAGTGGGCCGGCGCGCAGGCGTTCAGCTCGTTCGACACCTATCTCGCGCCCTACGTGCGCAAGGACGCGCTGGGCTACGCGCAGGTGCGCCAGTGCATGCAGGAGCTGATCTACACCTGAACGTGCCGTCGCGCTGGGGCACGCAGACGCCGTTCACGAACCTGACCTTCGACTGGGTCTGCCCCGAGGACCTGCGCGAGCAGGTGCCGCTGATCGGCGGGCGCGAGATGCCATTCGCCTACGGCGAGCTGCAGGCCGAGATGGACCTGATCAACCGCGCCTACATCGAGGTGATGACCGAGGGCGACGCGAAAGGACGCGTGTTCACGTTTCCGATCCCCACCTACAACATCACGCCCGAGTTCGACTGGGACAGCCCCAACGCCCGCGCGCTGTTCGGGATGACGGCGCGCTACGGGCCGCCGTATTTCCAGAACTTCATCAACTCCGAGCTCAAGCCGAACCAGATCCGCTCGATGTGCTGCCGCCTGCAACTCGACCTGCGCGAGCTGCTCAAGCGTGGCAACGGCCTGTTCGGCTCGGCCGAGCAGACCGGCTCGCTGGGCGTGGTGACCGTCAACTGCGCTCGGCTGGGCCATCTGCATGCCGGCGACGAGGCGGCGCTGTTCGCCCGGCTCGACGCGCTGCTCGAGCTTGGCCGCCAGAGCCTGGAGATCAAGCGCAAGCTGATCCAGCGGCTGATGGACCAGGGCCTGTTCCCGTATACGCGGCGCTACCTCGGCACGCTGCGCAACCACTTCTCGACGCTGGGCGTGAACGGCATCAACGAGATGATCCGCAACTTCACGGCCGACGCACAC
>CALLYQ010000214.1 GCA_937858875.1 uncultured Lautropia sp.
CGCAGACTGGCTTGGCCGCCGGCGCGCGCGCGCGATCGCAGCTCGTCGAGGTTGCGAAACGGCGCCTTGCGCCGTTCCTCGACGATGCGTGCGGCGAGCGCCGGACCGATACCGGTGATCGCCTCGAGTTCGACCGTCGTGGCCGTGTTCGCATCGACGGCGGCCTGCGCGACGGTGGCGAGGCTCGAGCCGATGCTCAGGAGCAGGCAAAAAGCCAGCGCGAGACCGGCGGTGCGCATCGGCACTGCGCGGCCTGCCCGCGCAGTGGCGCTGCTCCAGCCGGATAGGTCGCCACGAGCACTGCTTCGACGATTGCCTGCCTTCACGCGCTCCCCCTGTACGGATGGCCCGGCACAGGCCTCGCAGGCGCTGCGCCGGTTGCCCGCCGGAACGGGCGTCAACGCAGATTGAAGCCCGTCAGCCGCGCTCGCGCCAGAGCCATTCGACGTAGGCCGAAACGCCTTCCTGCACCGTCATGAAGCGGTGCTCGCAGCCGCTGGCGCGCAGCTTCGTCAGGCCGGCCTGCGTGAAGCTCTGGTACTTGCCCTTCAGCGCATCGGGGAACGGCACGTATTCGAGCAGCCCCTGGTCGATCTGCGCCCGCAGCCCGAGCGGCGCCTCGCCGCGCAGCCGCCTGATCGTATCGACGACGGTACTGGCCACGTCGTTGAACGGCTGCGCGCGCCCGGTGCCGCAGTTGAAGATGCCGCTGCGCCCGGGGTTGTCGTAGAAATGCATGTTGATCGCAACCGCGTCGTCGACATGGACGAAGTCGCGCGTCTGGCCGCCGTCGGGCCAGCCGTCGTGGCCGCAGAACAGGCGCACCTTGCCGTCGGCCAGGAACTGGTCGAAGTTGTGCGAGGCGACCGAGGCCATACGGCCCTTGTGTGCCTCGCCCGGGCCGTAGACGTTGAAATAGCGCAGACCGACGATCTGGCCCGAGTGCTCGGCGAGCCGACGGCGCACGATCTGGTCGAACAGAAACTTGGAATAGCCATAGACGTTCAGCGGCCGCTCCGCCGCCGGATCCTCGACGAAGCGGTCCGAGCCGCCATAGACCGCCGCCGACGACGCGTAGATGAAGCGCACCCGATGCGCGCCGGCGTGCCTGAGCAGCGCCAGCGAGTACCGGTAGTTGTTCTCCATCATGTAGCGGCCGTCGCTCTCCATCGTGTCGGAGCAGGCGCCCTGGTGGAAGATCAGCCGGGCGTTGCGGTATCGGTCGAGGCTCGACAGGAATTCCTGCTTGTCGAGGTAGTCGGCGATCTCGCAGTCGACGAGATTGCGGAACTTATCGGCCCGCGACAGGTTGTCGACGGCAACGATGTCGCGCTCGCCGCGCGCATTCAGCGCCCGCACGAGATTGCTGCCGATGAAGCCGGCGGCGCCGGTGACGATGATCATTCGAACAACTCCTCGGGCAGCACCGCCGCGGTGCCGAGTTTTCCGACCACGATGCCGCCCGCACGGTTGGCCAGCCGCACGGCATCGGCGATCGGCCGGCCTGCGGCCAGCATCGCCGCAAGCACGGCCACGACCGTGTCGCCGGCACCGGAGACATCGTAGACCTCGCGCGCCTGCGCCGGCACGGTCAGCGCGCCTTCGTCGGAGAACAGCGTCATGCCCTCCTCCGAGCGCGTGAGCAGCAGGTGTTCGAGGTCGAGTCGTGCGCGCAACTGCTGTACCCGCACGAGCAGGTCGGATTCGCTGGTCCAGCGTCCGACGACCTGGCGCAGCTCGGCGCGGTTCGGTGTCAGCACGCTCGCACCGGCGTAGCGATCCCAGTCGTCGCCCTTCGGGTCGACGATCGTGATGCGGCCGGCCGCGCGTGCGACGCGGATCATCTCGCGGATCTGCGCAAGGCCGCCCTTGCCGTAGTCGGACAGCACGACGATGCCGTTGCCGGCCACCAGCGTGCGCAGCAGCGCAAGCTTGCGATCGAGCACGCCGGGATCGGGGCTGCGTTCGAAGTCGATGCGCAGCAACTGCTGCTGGCGCCCGATGACCCTGAGCTTGATGGTGGTCGGCAGCGTCGGATCGACTTCGAGGCGGGCCTCGATGCCGCGTTCGGCAGCCAGCTCGGCCACGCGGCGACCCGGTTCGTCGTCGCCGACGATACCGACCAGCGTGACCGGCGCACCGAGCGTTGCGGCGTTCAGCGCGACATTGGCCGCACCGCCGAGCCGCTCCTCGGAGCGCTGCACGAGCACGACCGGCACCGGCGCTTCGGGGGACACGCGCTCGACTTCGCCGAACCAGTAGCGGTCGAGCATCAGGTCGCCGACGATCAGCAAGCGGGCGGAAGAAAAATCGACGCGGGCAGTCCGGTCGGACGCCACCGCAGCCGAGCCGCCCTCAGCCACGTTCGAGCTCTTCGCTGCGTTTCGGCGCATAGGTGTCCCATTCGTTGCAGCCGG
>CALLYQ010000215.1 GCA_937858875.1 uncultured Lautropia sp.
CCCTCACCCGAATCGCCGCCGCTCGCCAGACCGGGGCTGGCGGAGCCGATGGCGGCGCAGGCCGCCAGCGCGCCGAGAAATCGCTTGCGAAGATTCGCTGCTCGACTCATCGCGCCTCTCCCGCCTGCAAGCCCGACAGGACCGTCGGCAGCGCCGCTGCCACGGCGCTCTGCGTCGGCGCCGGGGTCAGCGCGGGCGCCGCAGCCTCGACAGCACGCAACGGCCCCCCGCGTCCACCGACGATGATCTCGGGACCGCTGTTCCTGCGGACCGGAACCGGGGCTACTGCGCGATGCAGCCCGAGCATCGTGCCGACGTCGAGCGCCGCCGCCCGCACCGGTGTACGGTCGTCGGGGTGGCGCAGCGTCGCGGTAAGCCGGCCGCTGCGTTGCGCGACGATCAGTCGCTGCGCCTGCTCCGGCGAGACTTCGACGGTGATCGCGGTGAACGGCCGGCCGGCGCCTGCCGGTTCGCCGCTGGCAACGACCTGGCTGCCTGTCGCCAATACCGGCAGATCCAGCATCAGCGGCGCCGTGAGTTCGTCGGCGGGTGGCGCTCCCGGCGTGGTCGGCGGGCGCACCGTGAACATCAGGTCGATGCGATCGCCTGGCTGCAGCATGCCTGACACCGAATTGACTTCGTCGACCTGGATCGTCATCGCCCGGATGCCTTGCCGGATCCGCGTCGAAAAACTGCCGTCGCGGCCATGCTCGAGCGCCGCCGGCATCAGCGGCGCGCCGCTGCGCATCGGCTGGCCGAGACGCGCACCGGCGATGTGCTCGAAGCTCTCCGGCCTGATCGCGCCGCCGGGGGCGAACTCGACCGGCATCTGCCGCACCGCCATCGTCTCGGCGTCGACGGGAGTGCCGGGTGGCAGGTCGCGTTTGGCGACGACGACTTCGATCATCGGACGCTGCGGGTTCAGCCGCTCGTGCTCGATGGCAAGGCGTTCGGCGATGTACCCGCGCGCACCGGTCACGGCGAGCACGCCGAAGGCCGCGGCCGCAAGCAGCGTCAACATCGTTCGCTGCCCGGCCAGGCGGCGCAGCGCCCTGGATGCAAAGGAAAAAGACGGACTCATCGTTGGCTCCGCTGTCTCGACTCAGGGCCGGGATGCTTCGTACGAGAAGCGCGCGTAGTGCTCGCCGAAGGCTTCGAACAGACGCTGCAGCGCACTGTCGGGCCCTGCAGCGAGCGCGACGACGAGCAGCATCGCCACGACCAGGTATTCGGTGATCGACTGTCCCCGCTGCCGTCTCCCCAGCTTCATCGTGTTGTCTCCATCAGGTGAATGACGAGAGCCGTCCCCGAGCCCTCGGAATGCAGGCTCAGCGCAACTTCGGCGCCGGCACTGCCGTAGAACTGCGTGCGATCGAAGTCGCGGCTGTCCTGCCCGCCCGGATTCCGCCGTTGCAGGCCGATCGTTTCGGCGCGGCCGAGCACCAGTCGCTCGGCCGTATCGACGGATCCGGGCATCCAGGCAACCAGCGTTCGGCCGCTGGCGCCCGGCTGCCGGCTGCCGGTGTCGGACAGCACCACGGCCGTTTCCGGCAGCAGCCGATGGGCGAGGCTGTCGCGCGTCCCGGCCAGCGCGGCTCCGGACCGGTTCAGCGTCCAGCGCACCAGATAGCCGTCGCTGCCGCCTTCGCTGCCGGCGCGCAACTGCACGGCCTCGATGCCCTGCGAGTCGATCCGCGAGACGCTCAGCCAGGCGGCGTCCTCGTCACGCCTGACGCGGTCTCCTGCGAGCCGCCATATCGTTTCGACGGCCGCCAGCGTCGGCCCGGGCGCAAGGTTCGATCGAACGACCCGCAGGACGGCAGGCTGGCCGGCGATCATCAGCGATATCGGCTCGGATCTGGGCTGCAGCGGTGCCGGAACGGGGCCCGGGCTTCGTGCTGCAGCACTGGACGGCGGCGCGACCGGCAACGCGGCACTGCCGGCCAGCAGCAGGCAAAGCCAGGGACGCAAGGCAGCGGAAATCATCGTCATCGCGTGCCGATCCGGTCTGAGGGAACCGCTTCCGGGTCGGCTTCGTGGTAACGGAAATCGCCGGCAGCCGGCTCGAGGCCGACAGCACCCATAAGATCGATCGCCCAGCGCGTGAGCTGGTAGCCGACCGTCAGGCGCCCTTCGCGCAAGGGATCGAGCCGTGCTCCGGCCTCGCTTCGAGCCCGCACGCTGGCCGCACCATCGTTCGGTCCGGAGGCCTGCCAGGCATCGGCGAGAATCACCGTAC
>CALLYQ010000216.1 GCA_937858875.1 uncultured Lautropia sp.
AGCCGTGCGAACAGCGGGCCGGTGCGGGTTCCGGTTCCCGGGCCGAGGTGCGATTCGGGCAGGCGGCTCGCGGAGGCCGCACCTTCGGAAGCAGGGACCTGCGCCAGCGCCGCAGCACGTGCGACCTCCAGACGCCGCGTGACTTGGGACGGCAACTGCGCTGCGGATTCGTCGAGGGCACGGCGGATCGAAGCAGTGAAACGGAAGTCGTTCATGGGGTGATGCCTCGGGCTCGCAGCGCCGCGGCCAGCGCATGGTTGGCTCGCGAGCAGTGGGTCTTCACGCTGCCTTCCGAGCAACCCATGAGCGCGGCCGTCTCGGCCACGTCCATGTCTTCCCAGTAACGCAGCAGGAAGGCTTCGCGTTGACGCGCCGGCAGCTTGCGGATTTCCTCGTCGATGATCGCCAGCATCTGCTCGCGCTCGACGCGCACGGCGGCGTCGCCGCCGAAGTCGCCATCGGGCTCGGCCTGCAGCGAATCGAGGGCATCGCGCTCGCCGCCCTCGTCGTCGGTGCCGCCCAGCGACGACAGCAGCCGCGTCCAAAGATTGCGCACCTTCTGGCGGCGGAAATGATCGGTGATCGCGTTCTGCAGGATCCGCTGGAAGACCAGCGGCAGTTCGGCGGGTGGCCGGTCGGCATAACTGCGCGTCAGTCGCAGCATCGCGTCCTGGACCAGATCGAGCGCCGTATCCTCGTCGCGCACCGCAAACTGGGCCTGCCGGAAGGCCCTGCGCTCGACTGAAGCGAGGAAGTCGGACAACTCCTGTCGGGTGGCCATCGAAGGGAAGCACGCTCGGGGATCGCGATGCTAGCAGACGGGGGCGCCGGATCCGGCACGGCGTTCTTGCCGGCCATTGTTGCGCTGCGATATACTACTTCGCTACCCGAATCGCCTCCTCTACCGCTGGTGGCTCAGGCCGACAGCGCGACAGGGGGCGTTGTCTTTGCAGACGCGGCTCATCCGCCAAGCCTTGCACAAGACGCGCTTGCTCCGAGCGCCTTCACGAGAGGCGTGCAAGGGCATCCGATCAGTCTCGCAGGCCCCGTTCGAGGTCTGCGTCGCGGCATCCGTGCCCTGGCGCCGACGGGCGGGCTCCCCTGGGTCTCGATAGGACACATCATGGAACTTACCGGCGCGGAAATCGTGGTCCGCAGTCTGCACGAAGAAGGGGTCGAACACCTGTTCGGCTATCCGGGCGGCGCGGTCCTCTACATCTACGACGAACTCTACAAGCAGGACCGGATCCAGCACGTGCTGGTCCGTCACGAGCAGGCCGCCGTCCACGCGGCCGACGCGTATTCGCGTTCGACCGAGAAGGTCGGCGTGTGCCTGGTCACCAGCGGGCCAGGCGTGACCAACGCGGTCACCGGCATCGCCACCGCCTACATGGACTCGATCCCGATGGTGATCCTGTCCGGCCAGGTGCCCACGCACGCCATCGGCGAAGACGCGTTCCAGGAATGCGACACGGTCGGCATCACGCGGCCCTGCGTCAAGCACAACTTCCTGGTCAAGGACGTCAAGGATCTGGCGACCACGATCAAGAAGGCCTTCCAGATCGCTGCCAGCGGCCGGCCCGGTCCGGTGCTCGTCGACATCCCGAAAGACGTCACCCGCAACAAGTGCCGCTTCGAATACCCGAAGTCGGTCGCGATGCGCTCGTACAACCCGGTCACCCGCGGCCACCAGGGGCAACTCAGGAAGGCGCTGAACCTGCTGCTCAACGCCGAGCGCCCGCTGATCTACACCGGTGGCGGCGTGATCCTCGCCAACGCCGCGCCCGAGCTGAACCGGCTGGTCGACCAGCTCGGCTTCCCGGTCACCAACACGCTGATGGGGCTCGGCGGCTATCGCGCCAGCGACCGCAAGTTCCTCGGCATGCCGGGCATGCACGGCACCTACGAAGCGAACATGGCGATGCAGCACTGCGACGTGCTGATCGCGATCGGTGCGCGCTTCGACGACCGCGTCATCGGCAACCCGAAGCACTTCGCGCAGAACCCGCGCAAGATCGTGCACATCGACATCGACCCGTCGTCGATCTCCAAGCGCGTGCGCGTCGACGTCCCGATCGTCGGCGACGTGCGCGAAACACTGCGCGACCTGGCCGCCTTGCTCGAGGAGAGCCGGGCCGCCGGCCAGCACAACGACACCGCCGCGCTGAAGGGCTGGTGGGATCAGATCGCCGAGTGGCGCAAGCGCGACTGCCTGAAATACAAGGACAGCAACGAAGTCATCAAGCCGCAGTTCGTCGTCGAGAAGCTGTGGGAGGTCACCGGCGGTGACGCGATCATCACGTCCGACGTCGGCCAGCATCAGATGTTCGCCGCTCAGTTCTATCGCTTCGACAAGCCGCGGCGCTGGCTGAACTCGGGCGGTCTCGGCACGATGGGCGTCGGGCTGCCCTACGCGATGGGGGCACTGTTCGCGCATCCCGGCGCGCAGGTGGCCTGCGTGACCGGAGAAGGCTCGATCCAGATGTGCATCCAGGAGCTGTCGACCTGCAAGCAGTACGACCTGCCCGTCAAGATCGTGAACCTGAACAACCGTTACCTGGGCATGGTCCGGCAGTGGCAGGAGATCGAATACGGCAGCCGCTACTCGAGCTCGTACATGGACGCGCTGCCCGACTTCGTCGCGCTGGCCGAGGCCTACGGCCACGTCGGCATCCGCATCGACAAGCCGTCCGAGGTCGAGCCGGCGCTGCGCGACGCCTTCGGCAAGTACAAGGACCGGCTGGTGTTCCTGGACATCATCACCGACCAGACCGAGAACGTCTGGCCGATGGTGCAGGGCGGCAAGGGGCTGACCGAGATGCTGCTCGGTTCCG
>CALLYQ010000217.1 GCA_937858875.1 uncultured Lautropia sp.
CTGGTCGCCGCCTGGGAAGCGGTCGCCACGCTGTACGGCCCGCTGGTGCTGCCCGATCCGCGCTCGGCCTTCGCCACGCTGCAGCGCCTGATCGCCGACGGCGTCGCCTGGCCCGAACTGGCAGTCACCAGCCGCCGCGCACTGATCGGCTTCGCGCTGGCGACCGCCGTGGGCACCGTGCTGGGCCTGGCCGCCGGCGTGTCGATGACCGCTTCGATGATGTCGCGCCCGCTCGTCACCGTGCTGATGGGCACGCCACCGATCGCCTGGCTGGTGCTCGCGATGCTGTGGTTCGGCGCCAGCGACGGCACGCCGGTATTCACCGTCTTCGTCGCAGGTTTCCCGGTCGTCTTCGTCGGCGCGCTGCAGGGCACACGCACGCTCGACAACCAGTTGCGCACGATGGCCGAGGCGTTCCGGCTGCCGCCTCGGATGATGCTGTTCGACGTCTACCTGCCGCACGTCGTGTCTTACCTGTTCCCCGCATGGATCGCCGCGCTCGGCATGTCCTGGAAGGTCGTCGTGATGGCCGAGCTGCTGTCCACGTCCGACGGCGTCGGCGCGGCACTGGCCGTCTCGCGCTCGCACCTGGACACCGCCGCGACGATGGCCTGGATCGTCGCCGTCGTCGGCCTGCTGCTGGCCGTCGAGTACCTGCTGCTCGAACCGATCAAGCGCGAAGTCGAACGCTGGCGAATCGGTGATCCGACGAGCGAGGGGGCGTCGTGAACCGGACTTCTGCCGCAGCCGCCGTCGGCAGGGCCGTGGGTGGCCGGTATCCGGCTGCGACGCTGCCGACGGGCCCCGGCGCGAGCGCCGGCTTGCGCGTGCGCGGCCTTTCTCATTCCTTCGGCCCCGACGAAGTCCTCGTCGGCATCGATCTCGACGTCACCGCCGGCCAGGTCGTCGCGCTGGTCGGGCCTTCGGGCTGCGGCAAGACGACGCTGCTGCACCTGTGCGCGGGGCTTCTCCGGAACCAGGAAGGCAGCGTCGACAACGCCTTCGGGAGCCAGGCCTGTGTCTTCCAGCAGCCGCGGCTGCTGCCCTGGAAGACGACGCTGGACAACGTCGCGCTCGGCCTGGCCGCGGCCGGCGTCGCGCGGGCCGAGCGCGAACGCCGAGCGCGCGAGCTGGCGCTGCGCATGGGGCTGGCCGACGGCGATCTGGACAAGTTCCCGCACCAGTTGTCGGGCGGCATGCAGAGCCGCGTCGCGCTGGCGCGTGCGCTGGCGCTCGACCCGCGGCTGCTGCTGCTCGACGAGCCGTTCTCGGCGCTCGACGTCGGCCTGAAGGAGGAACTCTACGAACTGCTGCTCGCACATCTGGCCGAGCGCAGCATGGCCGTGCTGATGATCACGCACGACCTGATGGAGGCGGTCAGGCTGTCCGACACGATCCTCGTGATGGCACCGGAGCCCGGTCGAATCGTGGCGCGCTTCGACCTGTCGCGTCCGGCCGCGCTGCGCGACGACGGCTGGTCGCATCGCAGTACCGCGCAATTGCTGCAGCACCCGGCCGTGCGCAGCAGCTTCGGACTGCGACCGCGCAGCGCCGGTGGCGGCGCCAGCGCCGGCAGTCGGGCCGGCGCCGCCTCCGCTGTCCTGCGACTCGCCGGCCGCTCGCAGGCCGACTGCAGGCTTCCCGAGCGCGCGTGCGCCGACGACGAACCCGATACGCCGACAGCGGCAGACGACGCCCCGATCTTCGTCCCGGTACAGGCAGCCCGACGCAGCGGCCCCACGCGATGCTGAAACCGACCCCGTCCACGGCAGGAGAGTCGTCCCCGGCCTCCGCCCCGGCCTCCTCATCCGCAGCGGCCCACCTCGGCCCCCGCCTGCTCGACCGCCTGTCGACGCTGCCGGTCTTCATGTGCAGCTTCCGGCCGCTGTTCTTCGCAACCGCGCTGTACGGATTGGTCGGCCTGGCCCTCTGGGCCGCGTTCCTGCAATTCGGCGTGCTGTTGCCCGCGGTCCCCGGCGGCTTTCTGGTCTGGCACGGCCACGAGATGGTGTTCGGCTTCGGCATGGCGGCCGTCGTCGGTTTCGTGCCGACCGCAGTGCCGGAGTTCACCGCGACCCCGGCGCTCGGTGCGCGTGTGGCGGTCGTCGCGACGCTCGCCTGGCTCGCCGCGCGCATCGCCTTCTGGCTGTCAGGCACGGTCGGCGTGCTGCCGGCGGCGTTGACGAACGTCGGCTTCGCTCTGCTGCCGATCGCGCTGGTCGCAGGCCGCCTGCTGGGCGATCCCGACCGGCGCCATCTCGGCTTTCTGTTCGGGCTGATCGCACTGGCCGCCAGCAGCGCCGGCTTCTACTTCGACGCGCTGCGCGGGCACTATCCGATGCGCTGGGTCTACCTGGCGATCGGCGTGCTGATGGCCTTGATCGTCGTTGCGATGAGCCGGATCTCGATGCGGATCGTCAACGATGCGCTGACGGAGGCACGCGATGCCGACGACCCCGACGCTCCGGTCTACCGGGCGCGGCCACCGCGCCGGAACCTGGCGATCACGGCGATCGTGCTTTACAGCCTTGCCGAGTTTCTGCTGCCGCAATCTGCAATCGGCGGCTGGCTGGCGCTGGCTGCAGCCGCCTCCGTATTGAATCTGCTCAACGACTGGCATGTCGGCCGCCCGCTGATCGGACGCTGGCCGCTGCTGCTCTACGCCGCCTACTGGCTGATGGCGCTCGGCTACGCGACGATCGGCGTCGCGTTGCTGTTCGACGGGCCGACGATCAGCGCCGGCCGGCACCTGCTGGTCGTCGGCGCCATGGGCCTGTCGATCTTCGCGGTCATGTGCATCGCCGGCCGCATCCATAGCGGCTACCCGCTCGACACGCGGAGTTGGATTCCGGCGGCGGCCGTGCTGATCGTGCTCGCCGCGCTGCTGCGTGCGGCCTCCGGCATGCCGGGCCTTCCCGCGCACCCGCTGCAGATGGCTTCGGCGCTGTGCTGGATCGCCGCCTTCGGGCTTTACCTGCGGCGCATGGGTCCGATCCTGCTGCGCGCACGCGTCGACGGCGGCCACGGCTGCGAGGAGGTGCGCAGCGTCGAGCCGGCACGCGGCCGCGCTGCGCCGATGTGATAGAAAAAGACGACCTCCCGCTCGCGAACGGATCGCTCCACCATGCACGTGATCATCGTCGGCGCCGGCGTGATCGGCGTGACATCGGCCTGGTACCTGAGCGAACGCGGCTTCGAGGTGACCGTCGTCGAGCGCAGGGCCGAGCCCGCCGCCGAGACCAGCTTCGCCAATGGCGGACAGGTCTCGACCAGCCACGCCGAACCCTGGGCGAATCCGGGCGCGCCGCTCAAGCTGCTGCGCTGGCTGGCGCGCGGCGATTCGCCTCTGTTGTTTCGCCCGCGCGCCGATCCGCGCCAATGGATCTGGCTCGCCCGCTTCCTGCTCGAATGCACGCCGCGCCGCACCAGGAACAACCTCGGGCAGCTCGTGCGTCTGGGGCTGTACAGCCGCGCCGAACTCCAATCGCTGCGGCGCGCTACCGGCATCCACTATGACGAGGCCACACGCGGCATCCTGCACTTCTACACCGACGCCGCCGAATTCTCGGCCGCGCGCGAGCCGGCGCGGCTGATGAGCGAACTCGGCTGCGAGCGGCGGCTGCTCGAGCCCGATGAAGCGATCGCCATCGAACCGGCACTGTCCGCGATCCGCGGGCGGCTGGCCGGCGCCACCTACACGGCCGGCGATGAATCGGGCGACGCCTGCGCCTTCACGCGCGCGCTCGCCGAGCGCTGCCGCCAGCGCGGCGTGCGCTTCCTGACCGGCCACCGGGTCACCGCGCTGCGCGCACGCGGTCCACACATCGATCATGCCGAGGTGATCGACGCCGAGGGCGCCTACCGGCCGCTGCGCGCGGACCGATACCTGCTGGCGGCCGGAAGCTGGAGCCCGCTGCTCGCCGCAACGCTCGGATTGCGACTGCGCGTCTATCCGGCCAAGGGCTATTCGCTGACGATGCCGGTTGCCGACCCCGAAAAGGCATGGCGCGTGTCACTGACCGACGACGAAGGCAAGCTTGTCTTCTCGCGCCTGGGCGAACGCCTGCGAATCGCCGGCACAGCCGAGCTGTCGGGATGGAACCAGGCGCTGAATCCGGCGCGTTGCGACGCGATCCTGCGGCGCACGCAGCAGTTGTTTCCCGGCGCAGGCGATGCCTCGCGCGCCCAGTACTGGAGCGGCTTGCGCCCGGCGACGCCGTCGAACCTGCCCTGCCTCGGTGCCACTCGCTACCCGGAACTGTGGCTGAACACCGGCCACGGCACGCTGGGCTGGACGCTGGCCTGCGGCTCGGGGCGCGCGATCGCCGAGCTGATGAACGGAAAGCGACCGGAGGTCGATTTCGTGTTCACACGCTGAGGTCGCGCGAGTCGAACATCCCCTCGAATAGCACCGAACTGAGGTAGCGCTCTCCGGAGTCGGGGAGCACGACGACGATCGTCTTGCCGGCGAACTGCGGGTCGTGCGCCACGCGCAGCGCTGCTGCCACTGCCGCGCCGCTCGAGATCCCGGACAGGATGCCCTCCTCGCTGGCGAGCCTGCGCGCATAGCGGATGGCTTCGTCGTTGTCGACCGTCACGACCTGGTCGATCAGCGACAGGTCGAGCACCTGCGGGATGAAGCCGGCGCCGATCCCCTGGATCTTGTGCGGCGACGGCGTCTGCGCCTGGCCGGCCAGCTTCTGCGTGATCACCGGGCTGGCGACCGGCTCGACCGCCACCGTGACCAGCGGCTTGCCCAGCGTTCGCTTGATGTAGCGCGATACGCCGGTCAGCGTGCCGCCGGTGCCGACACCCGAAACCAGCACGTCGACGGCCCCATCGGTATCGGTCCAGATTTCCGGGCCGGTCGTCGCTTCGTGGATCGCGGGATTCGCCGGATTGGTGAATTGCTGCAGCATCACGTAGCGCTGCGGATCCGAAGCGACGATCTCCTCGGCCTTCGCGATCGCGCCGTTCATCCCCTTCGGACCTTCGGTCAGCACGAGCTTCGCGCCATAGGCCACGAGCAGCTTGCGGCGCTCGACGCTCATCGTGTCGGGCATCGTCAGCGTCAGCGGAATGCCGCGCGCCGCAGCCACGAAGGCCAGCGCGATCCCGGTGTTCCCGCTGGTCGGTTCGACCAGTTCCTTGCCTGGCCCCAGCAGCCCACGCTTCTCGGCGTCCTCGACCATCGCGATCCCGATGCGGTCCTTGACCGAATACGCCGGATTGCGTCCTTCGACCTTGGCGAGCAGCGTTGCCGGCGCTCCCTCGGTGATCCGGTTCAGGCGGACCAGCGGCGTACGTCCGATCGATTGTGCGTTGTCGGTGAACCATTGCGGCATGTTCGATGCTCCCGATTGATTCGATGTTCTCCATCGTCAAGCGTAACGAGGAACGGTACGAGCGTCGAATCGGCGTATGAAGCGCACTCGCGTCGCCCACCCGCGTCGCCAATCCCGGGCCTCGCAGCCCATTTTGTCGTTTCCGTGAAACAAGTCACGCGCGCTGTCAGGAAACCGGGATACGGTGGCTACCTCCCGTTCGAGCTTACAGGGACACGGGCACGTCAATTGCAGCGTACCCGCCCTTGCAGGCACGTCAGAAACCCCGCACGGGAGAAGAACAGGAATGAAGGTGTCGCAGGTCATGGCAAGGGAAGTCGGCTCCGTTCATCCGGATGCCACGTTGCAGCGCGCTGCGCTCATGATGGGAGAGCTCGAGACCGCAATACTGCCGGTCTGCGATCGCGGGCGACTCGTCGGCGTCATCACCGATCGGGACATCGCGATCAGGGCAACCGCACGCGGCTTGTCGCCGCTGGCAAGCCTCGTCGGCGACGTCATGAGTGCTCGCGTGGTCTGGTGCACCGAAGACCAGGACGTCGACGAAGTCGCGCGCTGCATGGACGCCGAACGGCTCAGTCGCCTGCCGGTACTCGGACCCGGTCGCCAGATCGTCGGCATCGTGTCGCGGCGTGAATTGGCCGACCGCGGCGCCGCTCGTCAGGTCCGCACGGCCCGTGCGACGGACGTCGACGTGCAGGCAGCCCTGAGCCTCATCACGAGGGAAGCGGCACCCCAATGGACGGCACGCCGCCAGCGCATCGAAGCAGGGAGGGGGTAAGTGGGGCATCGAACCAAATCCGGCCGACACGCCATCGCGATCTTCGAACTTCGCTGCGACCCGGCGCCCAGTCCGCGCGCCCCTTGGCCGAGGGTCGCTACCGAGCCGAAGAACCAGCTCGACGACGACAGCTCGGACGACGACCATGATCGCTTCGCCGGCTGGATGTCGGCCGACGAGATCATCGACGAGCTGATGCTCGAACTCGACGACGAAGACTTCTGGCAGATGCCGCTGCCGCCGAGTTCCGTACGCCACTGAGGCGGCCCGGCCACCACGACGTTCAGGCCAGGCCCTGAAGGAACTCGAGCAGCCGGCGCTTCGTCTCTTCCGGCTGTTCCTGCTGGACCCAGTGTCCGGCCCCCTCGATCAGCCAGCAACCGCGAAAGTCCGTACAAGCGCGATGCCGCATGGCGTCGAGCGCCCCCGGCCGTTGCTCGATCCCCCAGTCGCTGGCGCCGGCGATGAAGCACGACGGCACGTCGATCGTGCGGCCGGCGAACAGGCCCAGCTCCGTTGCGAACCTTGGCGAGACGCCGCAGCGATACCACTGAAGCCCGCCCTGGAATCCGGTCCGCGAGTATTCCTCGCCGTAGACGCGCAGCTCGTCGTCGGGCAGCCAGCGGCAGGCGGCGATCTGCTGCGCCGACGGCATCTCCGCGGCCACCGTGTCCGCCATGCCGCGACGCGCGTCCATCACGTAGTAGGCCGGCAATTTTGCGAGCTCGCCGCCCGACCAGGCCGCAAGCGGGAACGGGCGATTGCCGGGCCAGTCCGCACTCTTGAAGTGATAATAAGCGCGCATGAAGTCGTGGACGCCTTGCGGGCAGCGCCACATGTCCTCGTCGGCCTCGCGGGTCGCGTAGTACCACTGGTAGTGCCGGCGCGGCGGCGTCAGGCCGGCCAGTTCGGCATGGATGTCGGCAGCGCCGGAGCCGGCCCCCCGGGAACCGTCGCCACCGGGTGCCGGCACGGCCGACAACGGGGGCGGTCCGGCGAAAGGCGCACTCATCATCGCAACCGCACGGAACACGTCGGGCCGGATCAGCGCACACCAGGCCGCGACCGGCGACCCGAAATCATGACCGACGACCGCGGCCGCCGAGCGGTGCCCCAAGGCGAACACCAGCGACAGTACGTCGCGCACGAGGCTCGGCATCGAGAACGAGGCCAGGTCGCCATCGTAGTCGGGATCCCAGCCGCCGGTACGACCGTAGCCGCGCTGGTCCGGCGCCACGACGTGGTACCCGCCCTCGGCCAGCGGCAGCATCAGCTTGCGCCAGCTGTAGGCCAGTTCGGGGAAACCGTGCAGCAGCAGCAGAAGCGGCCGGTCCGGCGACTCGAAGCCGGCCTCGATCACGTGCATCGTCAGTCCGTTGACGCCGGGCACCAGGCGCGAACGGACACCTTCGGGCAGCAGCGCCGCGTCGAGGGGGCCGGGGGAAACGACAGCGGTCATTCGATCTCCGACGAGAATCAGGGCTGCAGCGAATGTAGCCAAAAAATCGCCCTGGCAAACTTTCATCGGACACCGTGCCGGCGATGGCCTGCCCATCGCGCCGATCAACGAAGGAGGAGCGGGACATGCACGACGAGGATCACGAAGCAGCAGACGGCGACACGCGCGATTTCTCCGGACGTGTGGCGATCGTCACCGGCGGCGGATCGCGCAACGCAGGCATCGGAAACGGCCGCGCCGCCGCGATCCTTTTCGCCCGGCGCGGCGCAAGGGTGCTGGTCGTCGACGTGGAACTCGCCGCAGCGCGAGACACGGTCGCGATGATCGAAGCCGAAGGCAACCAAGCTGCCGCGCTCGCCGCCGACGTGACGCGGCCGGCCGATTGCGAGGCCGCAGTGCTCGCTGCGGTCGAGCGCTGGGGCCGCCTCGACGTGCTGGTGAACAACGTCGGCATCAGCGGGCCGCCCGGCACGGCGATCGACGTCGACCTCGAAGCCTGGGACCACGCGATGCGGGTCAACGTCGGCTCAGTGATGCTGATGTCCCGCTACGCGATTCCCGAGATGGCCAGGAATGGGCGTGGCGCGATCGTCAACCTGTCGTCGATCGCCGGCCTGGCCGGCGGTCACCCGAGCTTGCTGTATCCGACCTCGAAGGCCGCGATCGTAGGCATGACGCGCGCGATGGCTGCGCAGCACGGCCCGCAAGGCATTCGCGTCAACTGCGTTGCTCCCGGCATGGTCTACACGCCGATGGTCGCGTCCCGCGGCATGACGCCCGAACAGCGCGAGGCGCGCCGGATGGGCTCGCTGCTGCAGACCGAAGGCAGCGGCTGGGACATCGGCGAAGCCGTCGTCTACCTGGCCAGCGACGCAGCGCGCTGGATCACCGGCACCGTCCTGCCGGTGGACGCCGGCGCCAGCGCCGGCATGGCGCGGATGCCGGTGCCGGCCAGCGACGGAAAGCGACGGTGACCATCAGCCCGACAGCATCGTGACCACGATCTTCCCGAAATGTTCGTTCGCGCGCATCAAGGCAAAGGCTTCGCCGAGCTGCTCGAACGGAAACCGGGCCGAGATCGGCAGCGTCAGCGATCCGTCGCCCACCGCCGGCGCCAGGTCGGCCCAGGTCTTGCGGCATTCCTCGCGGATCTCGTCGACGCTGCGCGTACGGTGCGTGACGCCGATGTAGTCGACGCGCTTGAGCGCGTGCAGGTCGAAGTCGAAGTCGCCGCGCGAGCCGGCGAGCCGCCCGACGTTGACGATCCGGCCCAGCACCGCGGCGGCCTTCATGCTCGCGTTGATGGTCGGCCCCGACAACTGGTCGACGATCAGGTCCACGCCGCGTCCGCCGGTGGCTTCACGAATCTGCTCAGGCCACTCGGGAGAAGAAGAGTCGATCGCGAGGTCGGCTCCGAACTCGCCGAGCCGCGAACGCCGCGCCGCGTTCGTCGAGCTGCCGACGACCAGCGCAGCACCCATCTTCTTCGCGATCTGCAAGGCCATGAGTCCGACACCGGACGACGCGCCCAGCACCAGCACCGATTCGCCATGCTGCAGGCGGCCGTTCACGACGACCGCGTCATGCATCGTCTGCAAGGCCACCGGCAGCGTTGCAGCGCGCTCGAAATCGATGCCGTCGGGAATCGGATAGACGCGGCCGAAGTCGGCGACGGTGAACTCGGCGAACGCGGCCGCCCCCGAGCCCATGATCCGGTCGCCGGGCTTCACGCTCGCGACCCGGCCGCCGACCTCGAGCGCCTCGCCGGCCCATTCCATGCCAAGGATCGTGCCCGAGCCGCCGACGCTGCCGTGCATGTGTCCTGCGAGCACGCCGAGATCGGCGCGGTTCAGCGCGACCGCGCGCACACGCACCAGAACTTCGTCGGGGCCCGGCGCAGGGCGGGGTCGCTCGACGAACGCCAGGCCGGTATCGTCGCGGATCGCTGCACGCATCGAAAAAGAAGTGTCTGGACGGATTGGGGGCATCGGGCGTAACTCCTTCGGATCGTTATACTTTCAACTATCGCACCGGCGGCACACTCGATCGATCCTCAATGGCCTCCTCTCGCAGAAAGCGCCGATCTCCCGCGGAGCCCAACCTGCACAGCCTGTTGAGCCATGCCAGCCGGCAGGCGACTTCCGAGCTTCGCAGAGTCATCGGCGCGGAAGGCATTCCGGTCGAATTCTGGCGCATTCTCGAGGTTCTGTCGGACGAGCGTGGCCGTTCGATGTCGGAGCTCGCCGATGAAGCCGGCATGCTGTTGCCGGCCACCAGCAAGCTGGTCGACCGGATGACAGAAGCCGCCCTGATTCAGCGATCGGCCGATCCGGATGACCACCGCCGCGTGATCTTGCACATCTCCGACTTCGGCCTTCAGAAAGTGGCCGCACTCGACTCCGACGTCGAACGCCATCGCACCCGCCTCGGACGTCACTTCACCCCGGAACAGCAGACGCAGCTGAAGCGGTTATTGAAGGATTTCATCGACGCTCATCGGCTCGCAGGCTGAGGCGGCTGCCGCTGCCGTTCACCCCTTCAAGCAGCGGCGACCCCCAACGTATCCACCACCCGGATGCCGAGCCCCTGGACCTCGCCCAGGAAGATCGGGTCGACGCTTGCATCGAATGCGCGCTGGCGCCTTCCGGCGCGGACGCTCCCCAGCACAGTGCCCGGAAGTTCCGCCATGACGCCGGCGAGCCGATTCAGGTGAACGAAACCCTCGTACACCGATTGCGACAGGGAATTGAGCGTCGGCGCCCGATCCCCGAAACGAGCATGGTAGCGCTCCTTGAAGGCGCCGTTGGCATCGGAATCGAGAGTGGCGAAATAGCCGGCGGCGACGAACATGCCGTCGGTGTTTTCGGCGCCCATGCCAAGCACCGCGTTCTCCTCCATGCATACGGACAAGCGCATCGCCCGCCTGGCCATGTCAGCGGAACCAAAGGCACGGCAGAAATAGATCGAGTCGGCGCCGACCAGCGAGATCAGCACGGCATCCGCTCCGCTCTCGCGGATTTCTTCGACGATCGGCTCGAAACCTCTTGCGCCGATGGGAACGTAGCGCTCGCCGACCAGCTGCGCACCGGTGGCGCGGATCGCCGGCTTGGCAAAGACGTGCGTCCGGCGCGGCCAGCAATAGTCGCTGCCTAGCAGATACCATCGCTTCGGGCGGTAACGGTTCGCCATCCAGTCGATGGCAGGCAGCAATTGACGATCGGGCGTTTCACCGATCGCGTCCACCCAGTCCGGCAGCCCCGTGCCTTCGAAGTGCGGGGTATAGACAAGCGGCACCCGGGCGTTGACGAGTCCGGCAATCCGTCGGCACACCTCGGTGTTCGACAAGGCAACCAGCGCATCGACCTCGTGGTTGTCGATCAGTTCCTCCAGCTCGACGTCCAAGGTGGTCGAAGTTTCGCTGGAGTTCAGAACCGTGAGCCGGACCTCGCGGCCGTCGAGCCCGTCTGCTTCGTTCCAGGCGTCGCGGGCGAGCCGCGCACACGCATAGGCCGATGGCCCGAGGATCCCGAGAGCACCGGACACCGGTATCAACAATCCGACATTGAATGGCCGGGACGGGGCGGCACGACGCGGCCTCGGCTTCCGTCCCAAGACAGTAGCGGGTTTCATGTCTCCTCGCATTTCTTGCAGTCCCCACCGGAATCCAATCGGCGAGCGCGGCGCTCAGGATCGCAAGCGACGTCGTTGTTCTTCTTCGTCGCGCGGATGAGAAGCATAACGCGATTCTCGGGCTGTCGGACAAGCCTCTCGCGGTCGTCTCTTGTGTTGACGGTCTTCCTGCTGCTGGCGTAGGATGCGCAACGGTTGGTTTCCTAGGAAACCATTATTCAATGGCCATCGCCAGAACCGAACCATGCAAGCCGAAAGTCTTGTCCGCGTCGCCTGTGTCCAGATGGATCCCCGGGTGGGCGAGCCGGAGGCCAACATTGCAGAGAGCATCGCCCGCATCGAGGCCGCTGCCCACAACGGCGCCCGACTGATCGTATTGCCGGAGCTGTGCAACTCCGGTTACGTCTTCGAGACTCGCGAGGAGGCCTTCGAACTCGCCGAAGAGATCCCCGGTGGCAAGGCTTGCAGCGCGTGGATCGACGCGGCACAGCGGTGCGGCTGCTGGATCGCGGCAGGGATCGCCGAGCGCGCCGACGGGAAGCTCTACAACGCCTCGATTCTCATCGGACCCGACGGCTACTTCGGCAAGTACCGGAAAATGCACCTTTGGGCGGCCGAAAACCTGTTCTTCGAGCCCGGCGATCTGGGTTTTCCGGTATTCAGCACGCCGATCGGCCGGATCGCCATGCTGATCTGCTACGACGGCTGGTTTCCGGAGGCCTGGCGCCTCTGCGCGCTGCAAGGTGCAGACATCGTCTGCGTGCCGACCAACTGGGTGCCGATTCCAGGCCAGGCCCCCGCACAAATGGCCATGGCGAACGTGCTCGCGATGGCTGCGGCGCACAGCAATTCGCTGTTCGTCGCCGCCGCGGATCGGGTAGGCGTCGAACGCGGCCAACCCTTCCTTGGACGCTCGCTGATCGTCTCCTGCACAGGCTGGCCAGTGGCCGGGCCAGCCAGCGATACCGAGGCGCAGACGCTCTTCGCCGACCTGAACCTGTCCGAAGCGCGCCGCATGCGCAACTGGAACGAGTTCAACCAGATCCTGCGCGACCGACGTACCGACGCCTACGACCGAATGCTCGGCTCCGACGCAAAGCCCGGCTGGTACTGAGCGACGCGACCGGCCCGGAAGATGCCCGATTTCCTGATTCGCCTTGCGTTCGACATCGTCGCGTTCACGTCGGTGATGGTGCTGATCGTGCTCGGGCTGGGCGTCATAGCCAGCATGATGGGAATCTTCAATTTCGCCCACGGCGAACTGGTCATGCTGGGCGCGTTCACGGTGTTCCTGGCCCACGACGCCGGCATCGACATCTGGCTCGGCATCCTCGCCGCACCGCTGGTGGTCGGACTGTTCGGCTACGTCCTCGAGCGTTCGATCATCCGTCGCTTCTATGCGTCGCCGATCATCGCGATGCTCGGCACCTACGCCATCGGCCTGATCATTCGCGAGATCGTGCGTGGTGTGCTCGGCGGACACTACAAGTCCGTTCCGGAACCGTGGCCCGGTTTCTTCACCGTCGGCGGCCTCGAGTTCTCGAACTGGCGCAGCTTCATCATCGCAATCACGCTGGCAGTGATCGTGGCGTGCTGGCTGCTCCTGTCGCGAAGCTCGCTCGGCCTGCAGGTGCGCGGTTCGCTCGAAAACCCGATGCTGGCACGAGCCTGCGGAATCTCGACTCGCAGGCTCTACTCGCTGACCTTCGCGTTCGGTTCCGCCCTTGCCGGACTCGCCGGGGCACTGATCGTTCCGCTCTACCAGCTCTCTGCCGACATGGGCCTGCGCTTTCTCGTGCAGGGTTTCCTGTCGGTGATGCTCGGGGGAGTCGGCACTTTCGAGGGTCCGGTTCTGGGGGCAGCGGCGGTCGGCGCAATGGCGTCCGGACTCCCCTGGTTGGTTCCGCCGGTTCTGGCGGACCCGCTCGTATTCGTGATCGCACTGATCATCGTGAAACTACGCCCACAGGGCTTCATCGCAGGAGTCAGAAGATGACGCGTTACGACGAAGACGGCGCGAGCGCTGTCCGCAGCCCCCGCCACCGCCGGGGCTTCCTGTTCGGCGCCGGTGCCTTGGCGGCGGCCGGCTGGACGGCCGGCGGCACTGGCAGCTGGTTCCTGAAGCCTGCATGGAGTCAGGGCGGCAAGGCCATCCGCATCGGTATCGCGACCGACATCACCGGCGCGATGGCGCCCTCGGGCAATTCGTGCTGGCAGGTCGCCCAGTTCGCGGTCGAACAGATCAACGCCGCCGGCGGAATCGCCGGCCGGCCCGTCGAGCTGTTCCTGGAGGACACGGCCACCGATTCCAAGGTTGCCGTGGCCAATGTACGCAAGCTGATCCAGCAGCAGAAGGTCGACCTCGTGATCGGCGGCATCCTCAGCGCAACCCGGCAGGCGATCAAGGATCCGATCGTCAACCGGGGCCGCACGCTGTACATCTATCCGCAGCTGTACGAAGGCGAGGAATGCACGCCCCACCTGTTCAACACCGGCCCCACGCCGGCGCAACAGGTGGATACGCTGATTCCATACCTGATCAAGACCGTCGGCAAGAAACGTTTCGCCCTGCCCTCGGCGAACTACGTCTGGCCACAGTTGCTGAACAAGCACGCGCGCACGGTCATCGAGGCCAACGGCGGCGAAGTCGTCTTCGAGGAGTACTACCCGCTCGATCAGCCGGAGTACTCGGCCACGATCAACAAGATTCGCGACGGCAAGGTCGATTGCGTGCTGAGCACGATCGTGCCGCCGGGATTGCAGCCGTTCTCGAAGCAACTGTACGAATCCGGTTTCCAGAAGAATGGCGGCCACGTAGTCTCGGTCTATTTCGACGAAAACTCGCTGAACTTCGTTCCGGAACGCGAACTCGAGGGCGTCTACAGCTGCCTGGATTTCTTCCACACCGTCGACGATCCCTACAGCAAGGCGATGCTCGCGGCCTACGACAAGAAGTTTCCCGGGAGCAAGTACCTGTTCACGGCCGGCAGTTCCTCGTCCGGCACTTATCGCGGCATCCGGCTCTACGAGGCGGCGGTGAAGGCCACCAACGGCGACACCGCGCGCGAGGCAACCTCAGCTGCATTGCAAAACGCGAAGATCGCCAATGGCCCCGGTGGCGGCGCCGAGATGGTGCCGGGCAAGATGCACGCGAAGATGAACATGTACATCGCCCAATGCCGCCGCACGGACGGCAAGCTGAGCTGGAGCATCGTCCAGCGGGACGAGATGGTCGATCCGAAGGAGTGCTGAGCCGATGGCCGGCGAACGAGCTTCGACCGTGCCCGAGGACACACGGTCACCCGGCCGGTCGAAGCCGCGGCCACGGCGCGTGCTGCCGATCATCGAGTGGACCTGCCTGGTCGCGGCTCTTGCAGCGCCGCTGCTGCTCGGCGAGCGCCCGGAGCTGATCACGCTGGCCACGAACATCCTGATCCTGTCGCTGCTGGCCATCAGCTTCGATCTGTGCTGGGGCTACTCGGGCATCATGAGCTTCGGTCAGGCCCTGTTCTTCGGGGTCGCGGGGTATGTCGTGGCGCTGGTCGGGCGCGACCTCGAATTCAGCCACGCCTGGGCCACGTTGCCGCTGGCCATGCTGGTTGGCCTGCTGCTGTCGTTCGCCTTTGCAGCTTTCCTTCTGCTCGGGCGCAAGACGCCGACCGTGATCTTCGTCGCCCTGGGAACGCTCACCGGATCGTACGCGGCGGAACGGCTCGTATCCGGATGGCAGTACGTCGGTGCGGGCAACGGTCTTTCCGCCGTGAAGCTGATCCAGATCGGGCCCTATGAACTCGTCGAGGGAGTCGGCTTTTACTTTCTTGCGCTCGGGCTACTGCTGGCCTGCTATCTCGCCGCGCGCTACCTGGCCCGATCACAGTTCGGACTGGTGCTCGCGGGAATGCGGCAGAACGAACAGCGGCTCGCATTCTTCGGCTACCGGGTACAGCTGTTCAAGGCGCTGATCTTCTCGTTCGCAGGCCTGATCGCCGGCCTCTCCGGCGCACTGTTCGCCTATCACCAAGGCTTCATCGGCCCCGGAAGCATGGGGCCCGGCCTGTCGACGATGGCCGTGCTCTACGCGCTTTTCGGTGGAACAGGCACGCTGGTCGGCCCGGTCGTCGGAACCTTCCTGATCGAGACCATCAGCTACTTCCTGGCCGATCAGGACGCGATCAAGCAGTACTGGCCTGTGATCCTCGGCATCGCGCTACTGCTGGTCGTGGCATTCAAGCCGACCGGCATCCTCGGCTTCTTCGTCTCCGAGCGGGAGCGTATCGGCTCCTATGGCGGCCTCGGCAAGCGCCGAGACAGCGCCCACGCTGCCGGCCTGGACAGAAACGTCGCGGAGCTGGAGCGGCGCCGATGAACACCTTGCTCGAGGTGCGCGACCTGAAGATGCAGTTCGGCACGCTGCAAGCGCTTGGCGGCGTGGACCTCGCGGTCAGCAGCGCTACCTTCCATGGGCTGATCGGGCCGAACGGATCAGGCAAGAGCACGCTGCTGAAAGCGATCGCCGGCGCGCATTTCCCGACCTCGGGAACGATCAGCTTCGGCGGCCGGGAGATCACGAGAGCGACGCCCTCCGAACGGTCGCGGCTCGGCATGAGCCTGAAGTTCCAGATCACTGCAGTGCTGCGTGAGCTCTCGGTCTACGACAACGTGCTCCTCGCGCTGCAGGCCGGCGAAGGCATCTGGTCGCTGCTCCACTCGAGGACTCGCAATGCCCTTCGCGACGAAGCGATGCATGCGCTGGAGCGATTCCGGCTCGCCGCACGCGCCGACGAGCTGGCCGGGGCACTAAGTCATGGCGAACAGCAATGGCTGGAGATCGCAATGGCGCTCGCACCGCGGCCCAAGCTGCTGCTGCTCGACGAGCCCACCGGCGGGATGAGCCCCGAGGAGCGCCGGGTCACCGGGGAACTGCTCGCGCCGATCAAGGCCGACTGTGCGCTGGTGATCGTCGAGCACGATCTGGACTTCATCCGCGACATCTGCGATGTGCTCACCGTGCTCGACCAGGGCCGCGTCCTGGACAGCGGTACGGCCGACGCCATCCAGCAATCCCGGAAAGTGCAGCAGGTCTACACGAGACGAATCTGATCGCAATGCAGGGCACTCCCCCCAACGTCCTCGGCACCGATGCGCTCTGCTCCGGCTATGGGCGCAGCCAGGTTCTCTTCGAGGTATCTCTCGAGGTGCCGGCTCGCGGTGCGATCGCGATCCTCGGCCGGAACGGCGCCGGCAAAAGCACGCTGCTGAAAACGCTGGCCGGCGAGCTGATTCCGATGTCCGGCGCCATCGAATTCGATGGCGAACGCATCGAGAGCATGCCGATGGAGTTGCGCGCTCGCGCCGGTATGGGTTACGTCCCCCAGGAAGACGCCGCATTCTCGGGACTCACGGTCCGCGAGAATCTGCAACTGGGAGCGATACGTCGTCGCAACAGATCGGAAATCGACGAGGTACTGACGGTGTTCCCGAAGCTCGGCAAGCGACTGGACCAGGCGGCCGGAACCCTGTCCGGCGGCGAACGCAAGATGCTCGCGATCGGCCGCGCAATGCTTGGTCAACCGAAACTGCTGATGCTCGACGAACCGACGGAGGGTGTCTGGATCGGGGTCATCGAAGAAATCGCCGAGCAACTCGAGAAGTTGTCGCAGACGATGGCGGTCGTTCTCGTCGAGCAGAACGTCGACCTGGCGCTACGCGTCGCCAGCCGGGCCTATGTGATGGGCCGCGGCCGCATCGCGATGGAAGGGCCTGTCCATGAACTGCGCGACGATCCGGAACTGATCCGGTATCTGTCGCCATAGCCGCGCTTTGCGAGGCGCAGCGGTGATGTCGACTGGCTGAGCCAGGCGGCCGTCGACTGCCGCCACGAAAGCAGCAACCGCTGACGATTCGTTGTGCGCGTCCATCGCCTCGCGATTGGAAAGCCCTCAAATGGCCAGAGCCGCACGCACGGCATCCGGATCCGAGACCTCGCGCTCGTCGAGTTGGCGCAGCACGCGTCCCTTTTCGATCACGTAGGCGCGTTCGCTGAGCGAAAGGATCGTGTCGAGATTCTGCTCGACGAACACGATCGTGGTGCCGAGCTCGTCGCGGATCGCCTTCAGCGTATCGCAGATCAGCTGGACGATCGACGGCTGGATTCCCTCGGACGGTTCGTCGAGAAGAAGCAGTGACGGATTGCCGATCAGCGCGCGACCGATCGCGAGCTGCTGCTGCTCGCCTCCGCTCATCGTGCCGGCCAACTGCTTCATCCGCTCGCGCAGCCTGGGAAAATATCGGTAGACGTCGTCGTCGAGCTTTCGGCCCTGGGGACCACCAACGAGCCTGCCGACCCTCAGGTTTTCCTCGACCGTAAGCTTCGGAAACACCTCTCGTCCCTGCGGCACGAAGCCAATGCCGGCTCGGGCACGAGCGTCTGGCTGCAGGCGGGTGATGTCGCGCCCCCGCAGGCGGATGCTGCCGGCGCTTGCATCGAGCTGGCCCATCAGACAGCGCATCGTCGTCGTCTTGCCGACGCCGTTGCGCCCTATCAGGCTGACGATCTCTGCCTGGCCGATCTCGAGGTCGATTCCCTGCAGGATCGGCGTATGGCCGTAGCCCGCACGCAAGCCTGCAACCTTCAGCAACGGTTCATTCGCCATGGCTCTTGCCCAGGTAGATCTCGGCCACGCGCGGATCTGAAACGATCTGATCGATATTGCCCTGCGCAAACACACGGCCGAAATGCAGCACCGTGACCTTCTGCGCGACCTGGCGAATGAAGGCCATGTCGTGTTCGACGACCAGGACGGTCATCCCCTCGGCATTCAAGCGTTGCACGAGCTCGCCGGTACGGAATGTTTCCTCGGGCGACATCCCCGCGGTGGGCTCGTCGAGCAGCAGCATCTTCGGACTCGACGCCAGCGCCATGCCGATCTCCAGCCATTGCTGCTGACCGTGCGACAGGTCGCCCGCAAGCGCCTCTGCCTGCCGGCCCAGATCGAGCAGCGCGAGCAGCCGCGCCTGGTCGGCGGGAATCTCGCTGATCGGCAGGCGCCGCTGCAGCGCGATCTGCAGGTTCTGCGCGACCGGCAACTCCCTGAACGCGCTCGGTACCTGCATCTTGATGCTCATGCCGCGCATGACGCGCTCATATGGTCTGCGGGCGGTGATGTCCTCGCCGAGGAACAGGACCTGGCCCTGCGAAGGCTCGTAGGTACCGACCATCAGCTTGAAAAGCGTGCTCTTGCCGGCGCCGTTCGGGCCGATCAGGCAATGAATCTCCCCGGCACCGATCGCCAGATCCACATCTTCGAGCACGCGCAGGCCCCCGAAGCGCTTGTGCAGACCGCGTACTTCCAGCATCGCGTCCATCAGGCCCCCCGGGCGGCGAGGCGGCGTGCCCGCCCCTGCAGCCAGCGCCCGAAGCCCGCGACGAACCCGGCCGGTACGAACAGCACCGTCACAAGCAGCAACAGACCCATCAGGATCAGCGCGTACTGCTGGCTGTAGACGGTGAGGGCCTGGAAGCCCAGCAGCAGCATGAAGGTGCCGAGCAGCGTAGCGGTCAGGTCGCCGCGCCCGCTGAAGGCGACCCAGATGATCGGCAATGCCGCAGACGGCAAGCCCATCGTTGCCGGCGTTATGAACTGCCCCCACGCGGTGTACAGAGCGCCGCTGACTCCCGCCAGCGCGCTGCCGATGACAAAGACAGCGAGCTGGTATCTGCGTACGTCGTAGCCGAGCAACTCGGCGCGCAGCGGATCCTCGCGGATGGCCACCAGCACGTTGCCGAAGCGACCGTTGACCAGCACCCGCAGGCCGAGGTAGACGGCAAGCAGCAATAGCAAGACCGCGTAGTACAGCACGGTGCCCTCGAGCAGGACCGGCCCACCGAACCAGGGCAACTCGAGAGGTGGCATCCCGCCCATCCCGTTGAAGCCGTTGAAGCGTGCGGATCCGATCCGCCATTCCGGGCCGGCTGTCTGACCCATGAAGGCAGCCAGCGCCAGCGTCGTTGCGAAGGTCACGATGCCGAAGTACACCCCACCGACGCGGCCATAGATCATGAAGTAACCGAGCACCGCGGCAAACAGCGCCGACACGGCCACCGCTGTCGCGAAGGAAAGCAGCGTGAGTCCGCCGGTCGCGTCCAGGTTGATCGAGATGACACCGTAGCTGTAGCCGGCCGCCCCGAAGAAGGCCATCTGTCCGAAGGAGAGAATGCCGGTATAGCCCCACATCAGTGACAGGCCGAGCGCGGCGAAGACCCAGATCAGGAAGTAAGCGGCATTTCCGACGTCGTACGGGTCGAAGCCCAGTGGGTAGGCGAGAGCTGCGACGACGAGCACGGCGAACCCGCTCCAGAACGCGGGCCCGTTGCCCATCGTCTGCGGCCCGTTCAGATGGCGCAAGCTGGAGAGCATCGTGTCCGCCTCAGCGGGAACGGCGGGCGAGCCAGCCCGACACGCCTTCAGGAAGTACCCGGATCACTAGGATCACCGCGATCAGCATACCGATCTGGCCGATGATCTGACCCTGCCACGCATTGAGCGCGGTGCGGATCACGCCCAGCACCACCGCTGCGGGGACCGTCCCAAGCAGGACATTGGACCCGCCGACAACCACGGTCACGAAGGCCTCGACGATGAAGGTCACGCCCATGGTCGGGATCAGCGTCATCGTCGGCGCGTACAGCGCGCCGCACAGGCCTGCAAGCGCGGCACCGATTCCGAAGCTTGCCGCATAAATGCGCGGCGTGCGCACGCCGAGCGCACGGGCCATTCGCGGGTTCTGGATCGTGGCGCGCGAGAGCACGCCGAACGAAGTCTTCATGTAGAGAAGATACAGGCCCGCCATGACGAGGACCGCGGCGAGAAACAACCAGAGCCGGTATGTCGAGAACGTGTACTCGCCGACCTGGAAACTGCCGGCCGGGGTGCCGATGCCGGGCCAAGTCGATCCGATCGTGACCAGCATTCCCTGCGTGACGATCAAGCTGATTCCCCAGGTGGCCAGGATCGAGTCGAGCGGCCGGTCGTAGAGTCGATAGATGACCGTGCGCTCGAGCACGATGCCGATGAGCCCGGCCGCCAGCGCGCCGAGCGCCTGCGCTATCGGCAGCGGCAACCCGTGCTGGACGCCGATCACGGTGACGTAGATGCCGCAGGTGATGAATTCGCCGTGCGCGAGGTTGATGATCCCCATCATGCCGAAGATGATGGCCAGCCCTGCAGCGGACAGGATCAGGAAGGCGAAGACGTCGGCGAACTGATAGGCAATCGAGAACAACTCGGCGAACATCGGCGGTCCCGTGACAAGCGTTCTTGTTCGAGGAGGCGGGGATGCAGCCGGTGCACCCTGTCGGGCGGCTGCCTTCCTGGCGCCGCCCGAAACAGTCACCGCAGGCGCAGCCTTCGCTCAGTTCTTCTTGGGCAGGTTCGACGGCGAATACTGCTGCTTCGGATCGTGCCTGGTCAGGTCGCAACCCACCTCGCCGAGCCAGTAGGGCTGAATGTCGCCGAAATCCTTGATCACTTCGACCGAATGATCCGCCTTCACGCGGATCATTCGCATCCGATGCGAGGTGTGCTGGCTCTTCGGGTCGATGCAGATTCGCCCTTCAGGTGCATCGATGCAAGCCTGCCCGGTGGCGATGACCTTGCGGATCTCGGCCTTGTCGGTGGACTTCGCCGCTTCGGCGAGCATCTTGTACATGTTGATCGCCACATAGGCGTTGTAACCCATGTCGTTGATATAGGTCTCATCGGGGAACTTGGCACGCCAGCGCTTCTTGAAGTCTTCTGCTTCGGGCGTGTCGATCTCCTCGAACCAGTTGGCGACCGCATGCATGTTCTCGAGTGCCGGCGGGTTGAAGCGCTTGTGCTCGAAGCCCAGCATCACCTTGATCGGGCTGGCCATCGGCAGCCCGAGCTTGGCGGCAGCGGCCTGCTCGAAGAACGAATCCTGTGCAGCGCCGACGTTCAGCATCATCAGCCAGTCGGGTCTGGCCTTCTGGATGTTCTGGATCGTCTGGCTGAACTGCGAAACGCCGAGCGGAATGAACTCCTGCCCGATGACCTCGCCGCCTGGCTTCTTCAACAGATCGCGCGTCCATTCCGCGGTCAGCTGGCCGAAGTTGTAGTCGGCGGCCACCGTATAAACCTTCTTGCCGTGTTGTTCGACCATCCAAGGGATCAGCGTGGACAGCTGCTGCTCCGGAACCGCCCCGACACTGATCATGTTGCCGTCGCAGACGCCGCCTTCATACTGGTTCGTGTAGAAGTAGAGCTTGTCGGCGCGATTGACGATCGGGCGAAGTGCCTCGCGCGCGGCGCTCGTGATGCCGCCGATCAGCACATCGACCTTGTCGCGCTGGATCAGGCGACGTGCGAACTCCTGATAGCGCGCGTTGTCGCCCTGCGGATCGAGATGAATCAACTCGACCTGCCGTCCCAGGATTCCGCCCTTGGCGTTGATCTCCTCGACGGCCAACTGCGAGCCATGCAGTTTCGGCAGGCCCATCGAGGCCAGGTCGCCCGAGATGTCCTCGAGCAGCCCGATCTTGATCTTGTCCTGGGCGTGCGCGTGCGGAACCACCGCGGTACCCAAGGTCAGCGCGGCAAATCCCGCCAGCAGCGCCATCGTCACTCCATTCCTGCGCATCGTCGGTACTCCTTGCTTGCAGAAGAGGCGCCGGCGGCGCCTTCGGTCAAAGATCCGGTTGCTTCAGATGGTGGCCCGTCGACGCCTGATAGGCAGCTCCAGCCCGGAACAGCGCAGCCTCGTCGAAAGGCTTGCCGATCAACTGCATTCCGATGGGCAGGCCATCGGGATCGAAACCACAAGGCACGTTCAGCGAGGGCAATCCGGTCAGGCTGGGAACGCCGGTGAACTGCATGATTGCCGACAGCATGTCCTCTTCGACGCCCCCTTCGATGACCACCTTCATCTCCCCGACTCGCGTCGCGGTGAAAGGCAGGGTCGGGCATACGAACAGATCCACGGACCGGAAAGCCTCCATGAACTCGTTACGCAGCAAAGTGCGGTAGCGCTGCGCCTGGATGTAATGCGTGGCCAACAGAAGCTCGCCGACCTCGAGCAGTGTGCGTACATCGTCGCCGTAGTCGTCGGGCCGCTCGCGCAGCCAACGCTGGTGGTAGGCACTGGGCTCGGCAGCTTCGATCGTCAGTTGCGCCGAGATGTTCCCGTGTATGTTGGCGATGTCGATCTCGACGAGCCGAGCCCCCAGAGACACCAGCGTATCGAGCGCGTCCTTGACCGCATCGCGTACCGGCGCTTGCAGGTGGTCGAAGAAGTATCCGGAGACGATGCCGATGCGCAGCCCCTCTATTCCGTCATCCAGGCCCAACAGATAGTCAGGCACCGGATGGCGCGCCGTTGTCGGATCGTTCGGATCGTGCCCGGCGATCGCGCCGAACATCAACGCGCAATCTTCCACCGTGCGCGTCATCGGCCCCGCGGTGTCCATGCTCCATGCGAGCGGGACGATGCCGTGATTGCTGACACGGCCGTAAGTCGGTCGGATGCCCACCAAGCCGTTGACTGCCGACGGCAGGCGAATCGAGCCGCCGGTGTCCGTACCGATCGCGCCGAAGCAGGTTCTGGCCGCCACCGCCGCGCCGGAGCCCCCGCTCGATCCGGCCGGGAAGCGTTCGGGGTTCCAAGGGTTCCGAACGGTGCCGTAGTGCGGATTGGCAGAGGTCCCGCCCCAGGCGAACTCATGCAGGTTCGTCTTTCCGATCAGGATGGCGCCCGCACGCCGGAGCCGGTTGGTTACCGTGGCATCGTGCGCAGGGATCCAGTCGGCGAGAATCTTGCTGCCCGCAGTCGTGCGTGTGCCGCGGACCGCCACGTTGTCCTTCAGCGCGACGGGGATCCCATGCAGCGGGCCAAGGTCGTGACCGACCGAGCACATGATTTCCGCCGCCTGCGCGACCTGCCGGGCTTCGTCGGCGAATACCGAGATGTACGCCGACAGCGTCGGATCGACGGCCTCGATCCGGCTCAACGAGGCTTCGACCAGCTCGACCGGCGAGACTTCGCCAGCCTTGACGCGGCGGGCTGCATCGGCGAGCGTCAGCTGGCTAAGTTCGCGCTGCGAGGCGTTCATCTGTCACTCCTCATGCTCGGCAGCGGACGCGTGCACAAGGATCGTCGCGGGCACCAGCTCCCGGTGCCCGGGTGCGCCCATCTTCGAATTCAGTGCGTTCGCGTCGGGCAACCAGGCGTCGAGAACCGCGGCCACCCGGGCTTCGCGCTCCGGTGGCAGCGTCAATCCCGCGCAGGCTGCCAACAGGCGCACGCGCGCCGCGCCGCACATCGCATCCTCGCTCATCCCTCGCTCCTCACCTGCGCATGTCCCGCCGGCCGGCGTCCGCTTCGCGATGACGCTGCCCGCGACGGACGCCGAACGGCTATCGCGGGCGCACGCCCGACTCAGGTCGCCGGCGCCAGATATTTCTTGTCGATGCCGGCCCCGACCGTGTACTTAGGGTCGACGACGTTGCCCAGCCGAACGATTCCGCACTGGCTCAGCATCATGTAGGCGTCCCAGCGGTCGAAGCCATAGTCGGCTTCCATCCACTTGACGAGCTCCGCATAGGCGATGCGCGTGGCGTCTTCCAGCGGCCTCGTGCTTCCGATCGCCATGATGGTTCGCTCGGTTTCCAGCCGCGGCCACTCGAGCGTCCAGCCCTTGATCAGGTCCACGCGGATCGTCGTGACGCTCGCGAACTCGACGGCCGTGCCGCAGATCTCGCCGTCACCCTGGCAGGCGTGCGCGTCGCCGATGAACAGCCGCGCGCCTTCGGTGCGAACCGGCAGGTAGGTGATGCTGCCCGGCCCCATGTCGGGCAGGTCCATGTTGCCGCCGTGATTGTCCGGCGTCAGCGAATTGATCGAATCGATCTCCGGCGAGGTCGACAAGGTGCCGATGTGCGGGCGGTACGGCAGCGTCACCCGCTTGCTCCAGTACACCCCTTTCTCGTCGATGTCGATCTTGCGCACCAGTTCCGGGAGCGGCTCGTTCAGCGTCGCGGTCAGCGCTGTATTCGTCAGCCCGCCGAAGAACGGAATCATCGCGCAGGTACCGCGCGGGTTCGCTCCGCGCGGCTTCATCGATTCGATGTAAACCGCCACCGCATCGCCGGGCTCGGCGCCCTCGATCATGATCGGGCCGTTCTGCGGATTTGCGAACGGCATGCGCAGCACCTTCGACGGCAGGTCCTGCTCGGTCTTGACGGCACCGCCGAAGGCGTCGCGCGTCTCCACGACGACCCGGTCGCCGGGCCGGATCGTCAGCACCGGCTCCGAGTACGGACCCATCGTGAAGTGATAGGTCCCCTGCCTGGCCTCGGTGAGCTCATGCGTGTCGCCGACGTGGCCGCCCGCGACACCGCGGGCGTTCATGATCGATTGCCCGAGCCACTGTTGCAATTTCTGTCTCCCGTTCAGAGCGTCGGGTGGCGACGATGCCAATCGGTGGCGCCTTGATAGGCGTGGGCGGCTCGCACCAGCAGCGCCTCGTCGAGGTGCCGGCCGACGAGCTGGAAGCCGATCGGCAGGTTGCCCGTCGTGAATCCGCCCGGGATCGTGATCGTCGGGCTGCCGGACATATCGAAGGGCGCCGTGAAGCGCAGCACGTCGTCGATGCCGTTCGGCGTCTTGAAGATCTGGTCGAGGTCCGCGGCCGACGGGTTTCCGAACGGATGCACTGGCACCAGCAGCAGATCGATCTCCCGGAACAGCTTGCGCAGTTCACCGTTGAAGACCAGTCGATCGTGGAAGATGTGCATCAGATCGAGCGAGCCGAGGCTTCGCCCGAGTTCGATCAGGTCGGCCAGCACCGGTCCGTATTCGGCCTTGCGTGCCGGGTAGAACTGCTCGTGGGCCACGGCGGTTTCGACTGCGCAAAACTTCGCCCAGTCCTTGTACATCGCCGCGGTCTTCGACGGCATCGAGATCTCGACGAGCTTGGCGCCGAGATCGGCCAATACCCTGCGCGCGTCGTCGAGCACCCGCGTCGTGTCCTCGTTGGACGCGTCGTAGACGTAGCGCGGGTCCAAGCCGATGCGCAGACCGCGAATGCCCTGATCGATGCCGGCCAGGCAGTCGGGCACCGGCTCGTCGAGGGTCGTCGGGTCGTTCGGATCGCTGCCCGCCATTGCCGAGAACATCGCCCCGGCATCGGCGGCCGAACGGGTCATCGGGCCGAGGTGATCGAGGCTGGTGGCCAGCGCCTGCACGCGGTAGCGGCTGATCCGCCCCCAGGTCGGCTTCAGCCCCGTAAGTCCGTTGGCGCCCGAGGGGAAGCGGATCGAGCCGCCCGTATCGGTGCCGATCGCGCCGTACGCCAAACCCGCCGCCACCGAAACGCCGGAGCCGCTCGACGACACGCCGGGCCAATGGTCTGCATGAAACGGGTTGACGGGTGGGGCGACCTCCGGGTGATGCACCGAGAACGCCCCTTCGGTCATCTGCAGCTTTCCAAGCATGACCGCACCGGCATCCTCCAGCTTGCGAACGGCCGTGCTGTCACCGTCGGGCACGTAGTCCTTCAGGATCTTCGTGCCCCAGGTCGTCTTTACGTCCTTGGTCTCGCACAGATCCTTGATCGCGACCGGAATGCCGTGCATCGGGCCACGGTCCTTGCCGGCGGCGAAATCGGCTTCCGCCTGCCGAGCCTGCTTCAAGGCAATCTCGGGAGTCACCGTGACATAGCTGTGCAGTCTCGAATCGAGCTTCTCGATGCGCTCGAGCATCGCTTTGGTGACTTCGACTGGCGACAGCTCCTTGCTGCGATAGGCATCGGCAAGCTCGCTCATCGTGGCAAAGGGAAGATCGGTCACGGGCATCTCAAGTCTCCTTCGATGAGGTGTATGCGGCGCCCGGCAAGCAAGCCGAGCCGCGGTCGTCCGAATTGTTGCTTGGGAAACTATTACCGATGCTAGGACGCTCGGCCCGCGCCGTCAAGCAGAGCATCGGCGCTCCGGTATCGATTCCAGCAGAAACAATCCCCCTGAGCATTGCCTTCCGGGACCGCGGCTTGCACAGCCGGCCCCGCCGCACCGGCTCGCCTCGGCTCCGCCGGCGATCCTCGGCGCGCCCCGCCGGACAGATGTCCGCGGGAAACCAGCCGGTCGAATACATCCATGGCTACTCGCAAACCTCCGACGAACGGAGCGGGCAAGTCGTCCCGCACCGACTCCCGATCCGTCTCCGGCCGCAAGAGCAAGACTGCCTCCGGCGACGCCCCGGAAACCGGTCCCTCGGCCGTGCGGCCCGTCGAGCACGCGCCGCCGCCGGCAGACCGTGCGCGGCCCGAGCCGCCGACCGCGATTCCGGAGCAGCCCCCGGCGCCGACCCTCGAAAGGCTGGGGACGGCGCTGTCGACGATGTCGGGACCGTCGAGCACGCGGCCCGACGCGGCGCAGGCGAACGAGCTGCCGGAAACCGAGCACCGAATGCTGGAGAGCAAGCAGGCCGGCACCGAGCGCCTGGCCGAATCGTTCCCCTTCAATCCGACGAAGGCCGGCGAGCATGGCCGCGAAGCCGGGCTCGAGCCGCAGCAGGGGCAGTCGGTCGAACCGGACGACCCGCTCGATACCTCGAGCACGGTCAGCGAAGACGCCCGTTCGACCAAGCTCGGCCAGGGCATGCCGCGCGCCGGATACAACCCGAACAACGAGTCGCTCGACCGCGTGCGCGTCGATTCGGGTGGCCAGGCGCTGACGACGAACCAGGGCGTGAAGATCGCCGACAACCAGAACTCGCTGAAGGCCGGCCTGCGCGGACCCACGCTGCTCGAAGACGCGATCCTGCGCGAGAAGATCACGCACTTCGACCACGAGCGGATTCCCGAACGCGTCGTCCATGCGCGCGGTTCCGGCGCGCACGGTTACTTCGAGTGCTACGAGGCGCTGACCGATCTCACGATGGCGGCGCCCTTCGCCGAAGCGGGCAAGCGCACGCCGGTCTTCGTTCGCTTCTCGACGGTGGGCGGCGAGCGCGGTTCGTTCGACCTCGCGCGCGACGTGCGCGGCTTCGCGGTCAAGTTCTACACCGACCAGGGCAACTGGGACCTGGTCGGCAACAACATGCCGATCTTCTTCATCCAGGACGCGATGAAGTTCCCCGACCTCGTCCACGCGGTCAAGCCGGAGCCTCATCACCAGATGCCGCAGGCGTCGACGGCGCACGACACGTTCTGGGATTTCGCCGGGTTGATGCCCGAGATCACGCACATGCTGCTTTGGCTGATGTCGGACCGGGCGATTCCGCGCAGCTACCGGATGATGCAGGGCTTCGGCGTGCACACGTTCCGGCTCGTCAACGCCGCCGGCGAATCGGTGTTCTGCAAGTTTCACTGGAGCCCGGTGGCGGGCACGCACTCGCTGCTCTGGGACGAGGCCGTCAAGGTCAACGGCGCGGACCCCGATTTTCACCGGCGCGACCTGTGGGAGTCGATCGAGGCCGGCAACTACCCCGAATACGAGCTGGCGCTGCAGATCTTCACCGAGGAGCAGGCCGAAAGCTTCACGTTCGACGTGCTGGACTCGACGAAGATCGTTCCCGAGGAACTGGTGCCGCTGCGCCCTGTCGGCCGCATGGTGCTGAACCGCAACCCTGACAATTTCTTCGCCGAAACCGAACAGGTTGCGTTCTGCACGCAGCACGTGGTCCCCGGCATCGACTTCAGCAACGATCCGTTGCTGCAGGGGCGCAACTTCTCGTACCTGGACACGCAGTTGTTGCGGCTCGGCGGCCCGAACTTCACCGAGATCCCGATCAACGCGCCGATCGCGCAGGTGCACAACAACCAGCGCGACGGCTTCCACCGCCAGGCGATCCATCGCGGCCGCGTCAACTACGAGCCGAATTCGCTGGCCGGCGGCTGTCCGTTCCAGGCCGGAATGGCGGGTTTCGTGTCATTCCCGCAGCCGGTGCACGAAGACAAGCTGCGCGGCAAGCCCGAGAAGTTCGCCGACCACTACTCGCAGGCGAAGCTGTTCTGGCGCAGCCAGACGCCGATCGAGAAGCGGCATATCATCAATGCGTTCCGTTTCGAGTTGACGCGGGTGCAGACGAACTTCGTCCGCGAGCGGATCGTCTCGATGCTGCGCAACGTCGATGACGAACTGGCCGAGAGCCTCGCCGCCGGGCTCGGCATGCCCTTGCCCGAACCGCAGCCGCGCGTGCTCGACGAGATCGTCGAATCGGAAGTCGAGTTCTCCGACGCGCTGTCGATGTTCGCGCGCCCCGGCGACGGCAGCGTGCGCGGCCTGCGCGTGGCGCTGCTGATCGGCGACGGCATCGACGCCGATGCGATGCGCACCGTGCACCGGTCGCTGGCCGATGCCGGCGCAGCGCCGCGCTTCGTCGGCGTCCGCCTCGGCGGCATCACGCCGTCGCGGGGCGAACCGATCCACGCCGAGGTCTCGATCGAAGCGGCGCCGTCGGCCCTGTGGGACGCGGTCGTCGTGCCGGACTCCGCCGACGAAACCTTCAAGCGCATCGGACAGGCGCACGAGTTCCTGATGGATCAGTATCGTCACTGCAAGCCGATGCTCGCGCTGGGCGGCGGGGCGATGCGCCTGTTCGAGATGGTCGGCGTGTCGCCGAAACTTCCCGACGGCAGCCCCGACCCCGGCGTCGTCTGCGCGGCCGGCAGGGGCGCCTCGGAATCGTCGACAGACGGCTCGTCCGGAATCAGCGAAGACGCTGCCGCGAAAGCCGGCGTGCATCCGAAGACAGCCGAAGCGGGTTTCACGGCCGGCATCGATCAGTTCCTGGTCGCGCTTGCGCGGCGCCGGCACTTCGAGCGGGAGGAGGATCCGCCGCCGGTGTAAACACGAGCCGCCTGTTCGTATTCGCAGGCAGCGCAGGCAGCGCTGCTTCCCAAGACCAGTCCGGAGGTTTCTCACATGTTGCCGATGCACTCGCCCAGGGAACCTGGCCCCGACCCGGCCGAGCCGGAACCCGACCCCGCTCCGCGGCCCGACCCGGAACCGCCGGACCCGGATCCCGTTCAGGGGGCTTCAACGGCGCAGGCATGCGTCGAACCAATCGATCGCGGCCCGCGAAGTCGCCTCGAAGTGCTGCGAATACGGCGAAAAATGCCCGCCGTCGACGATCAGCAGCCGTTTCGGTTCGAGCGCCTGGTTGTAGGCGGCCAGCGCCAGGTCCGTCGGCGTGACAGCGTCCTGCGAGGCAACGATCATCAGCATCGGTGTCGGGCTGACCCGCGCGATGTAGATGCCGGGCTCGTTCTCGCGCGACAACTCGACACTGCGCAAGGTGATCTCGTTGACGAATCCCGGAATCGAGTAGTAGTCGAGGGCCTCCTGCCCTGGGGAAACGCAGGGTCTCGCCGGATCGTCGGAGATCAGCGGTAGCGTCGCCGGCGCCTCGCCCCGATAACGCGCATGGCGGTCCGCGTCGAAGCGCTCGAGCAGCGCCGCGACGTTCGGCGGCGCCGTGCGCCGCAGCGCCTGCGCATGGCCGCTGATCGTCGGCACCTGCGTGACGATGCAGCGCACACGCCGGTCGATCGCAGCCACCTCGATGACGTGGCCGCCGCTGTAGCTCGAGCCCCAGAGCCCGACCCGCGCCGGGTCGATCCCCGACAAGGTCTGCGCGAAACTGATCGCATCGCGATACGCACGCTTCTGCATCACCGGGTCGACCTCCTGGCGCGGCAAGCCGTCGCTTTCGCCGAAACCTCGGTTGTCGAAGGCCAGCACGTTGAAGCCGGCCGACGCGAAGCCGTCTGCAAAGCGCAGCGTCGAATGCCCGAGCAGCGCGCCGAAGCCCGGCGCCATGATCAGGATCGGCCCGGTCTTGGTCGCGCGAAACAGGAAGCCGCGGAGGATGGCGCCTTCGGAGTCGAAGGCGATGGGTTCTTTCGTGTAAGTCACTGACTCGCCTGCACGGATGGTTGGGAGTGACGCTGCGGGCTATGGTGGCATGCTCGGCTGCTCTGACTTTGCGGCGTCGGGCCCCGGATCACTCAAACCAATGTCAACTATTGCCAAAACACCGGTCCGTCCTTAAAGTGACCGAATGGCTACGACCACCATGAACATCGCACTGCCGGACGAAATGCGCGCCTTCGTCACCTCGCGCGTTACCGATGGCCAGTACGGCAATACCAGCGAATACGTGCGCGACTTGATTCGGCGGGACCAGGAGCGTCTGCGACTGCAGCGTTTGCGTGAACTGCTCGAAGAAGGATTGGCCAGCGGCCCGGCGGAACCAATGAGCGCTCAGGATTGGAACGAGCTGCAATCGATCGCAGACGGCCGCACTGAATGAAGCACGCCATCCTGCGGCCGGCGGCACGGCAGGATCAACGTGACCAAGTGCGCTATTACCGGGTTCAAGCCGGTCCGAGCGTCGCGATGCGCTTGGTGCGCGCGCTACAGGAGGCAGTTCGACATATCGAGGAGCATCCGGGCTCTGGGTCTCCTCGCCTTGGCCAATTGCTCGGAGTCGAAGGACTTCGCACTTGGGCGGTGCCTGGCTTTCCGTTATCGCTGTGGTACTTCGAGCGATCTCGTTTCGTTGAGCTTGTGCGGATAATCGGGCAACGACTGGATCCAGCGACCGTGGAACTGCATCGCCCCGAAGAGTAAGCACAGCTCAGGAGCTTACCGACTGTTACACGTGCGGTAACCCGTCCGCAACCCTTCGCTCGTTTCATGGAAAACCCATGAGACCTGCCATGCACCGAAAGCTGACGCCGTTCCTGATCACGCTTGCCGCCGCCGGTTGTACGCTGCAAACGCCGGAGGCACCGAGCCCGATCGGAGCCGATCGAGGCGTCGGCCAGCAAACGAACGCATCTTCTGCGGACGCTTCGCCGGGCCAAGCGACCCGGAAGACGCTGTCGACAATCCCGGCCCCGGTCAGGACCGCCGGCGACATCGGGTCCACCGGAGTGACCGGCCCGGCCACCGAACTCGAGCGCGCGCGCGTCGCGCAAGCCGCGTCCGCCCGCGCCATGCCGCAGCCGCCTCGGATGCCGATGCCGGTGCCGGTGCCGATCGCACCGAGCCCCGAATCACGGGAGCGCTACCATCCGATCGATTCGAATCCCGTCCAGCTCGTTCGCGAAGCACCGATCTCGACCTTCGCGATCGACGTCGACACCGGCAGCTACAGCAACGTGCGGCGCATGCTTCTGGCCGGGCGGCTGCCGCCCAAAGACGCGGTGCGCGTCGAGGAGATGATCAATTACTTCCCGTATGCCTACGCGGCGCCACGCGACGAGCACCCGTTCGCCGTGCACACGCAGGTCGTCGACAATCCGTGGCGCGCAGGCAGCCGGCTGCTGCGGATCGGAATCAAGGGCGAGGATCGCTCGCGCGAAATGCTTCCGCCGGCGAACCTCGTGTTCCTCGTCGACGTCTCCGGCTCGATGAACAGCGCCGACAAGCTGCCACTGCTGAAGTCCTCGCTGAAGCTGCTGGCCGAACGGCTGCGTCCGCAGGACCGCATCTCGCTCGTGACCTATGCCTCGGGCACGCAACTGGTCTTGCCGCCGACGACCGGCACGGAAAAGGCAAGCATCGTCAACGCCATCGATGCACTGCGCGCCGGCGGCAGCACCGCCGGGGCGAGCGGCATCGAACTGGCCTACCGCACCGCGCAACAGGCGTTCATTCCGGGCGGCATCAATCGCATCCTGCTCGCCACCGACGGCGATTTCAACGTCGGCGTGACCGACTTCCGTCAGCTCGAAAGCATCGTCGAGGAAAGGCGCAAGTCGGGCATCGCGCTGTCGACGCTCGGCTTCGGTACCGGCAACTACAACGAGCAACTGATGGAGCGCCTGGCCGACGTCGGCAACGGCGCCTACGCCTACATCGACAGCCTGATGGAGGGCCACAAGGTGCTGGTCGACGAGGCGAGCTCGACGCTCGAGGCTATTGCGCAAGACGTGAAGATCCAGGTCGAGTTCAATCCGTCGTTCGTCAGCGAATACCGGCTGATCGGCTACGAGAACCGCCTGCTCGCTCGCGAGGACTTCAACAACGATCGCGTCGACGCCGGCGACATCGGCGCCGGCCACAGCGCGACGGCGATCTACGAGATCACGCCGGTCGGAGCGCCGGCGCGCGTCGACCCGCTGCGCTATGGCGCGTCCGGCTCGGGACAGACCGAACGAGCGGCAGGCGAAATCGCCTACGTCAAGCTGCGCTACAAGAAGCCGGAGAGCCGCGACAGCATCTTGATCGAGCACCCGGTGCACGACCGGCTTGCGAAAGACATCGACACGGTCGACGCCGACACCCGTTTCGCCGTGGCCGTCGCCGGTTTCGCGCAACTGCTGCGCGGCGGCCAGTACACCGGAAGCTGGGACTGGAACGCGGTCCGCGCAATGGCGCAGGGTGCTCGCGGCGACGATCCCTTCGGGTATCGTGGCGAGTTCCTGCGCCTGGTGGACCTGGCCGCCTCGCTCGGTACTCGCGACCCGCAGGCCGCTGCCCCCGTCGAATGAGAATCCGCGCTCCCGATTCCGCTCCCGCGCCCACGGACACCGGGGAACTGGCCGACCAGGACCTGATGCTGCTGGTCGCGCGCGGACTGATCCGGGAGCCGGCGACCGAACTGTTCGAACGTCACAACGGCGCGTTGTACAACTTCCTCGCGTGGCTGTGCCAGGGCAACCTGGCCGAAGCCGAAGACCTGACGCAGAAGACCTGGCTCAGGCTAATCAGCCGCTGCGGCGACTACCGGCCCGGGCCGGCGACGTTCCGGACTTTCCTGTTCCAGATCGCCCGCAACGCCTTCCTCGACGCAAGGCGGGCCGCCGGCGAACGACTGCGCGATGATGGCGTCTCGCAGCGCGAAGCCGATCGCCTCGAAGTCGAGGACGCCGATCCCGACCCCGAGACGCTGCTGCTTTCCGTCGAAGCAAAGACCCGGCTCCATGCCGCCCTGATGACGCTGCCCGTCAGCCAGCGTGAAGTGGTCGTGCTGCGTTATTTCGCCGAGCTGTCGCTGGAAGAAGTCGCGCATACCGTCGGCGCCGGCATCGAGACCGTGCGCAGCAGGCTTCGCTACGCGTTCAAGGGGCTTCGCCGCGAGTTGGGGCCGAGCGCATGAACGGTTCGCTCGCAGATGCACTGCGCCGACTGCCGCGCTTCGAGCCGCCGGCGCGGATGAAGGTCGAATTTCTCGCAATGCTCGACGAGATGCCGGCCGCCGCATCCGCCGCGTCCACCGCGCCGGGATTCGAACCGCCGACGCGCTTGCGATCGACGGTGCTCGACGAGTTCGCCCGGCAACAGGCGGCTCAGTCGCCGCGACGCGAAGCCGTGTTGCGGGAGATCGCGCGCGGCGCGGAACCGGGCGCCGTGCTCGATGCGCCGCTGAGTCCGGCCGCCGATCGCTGGCTCAGGGCTCGAGCCACCGGGATCTCTG
>CALLYQ010000218.1 GCA_937858875.1 uncultured Lautropia sp.
GACAGGCCGCTGAAGCTCAGGATCTACGCCTATGTCGAATGCGTGCTCGGCAACGACCGCGCCCGGTCCGCGCCATTCATCGTTCCGGGACGCGACCAAGCAACCGGCGCGTTGACCGCGCGCAACCCGTATCACCTCGAATTCGGCGACCGCACGGCCTTCCTCGCCTGCGACGGCGCAGGCCAGACCTTCACCTGCTCGCGCGCCGAGTTCGTCGGTGCGGGGGGCTCGACGGCCACGCCCGCGGCGGTGCTCGCGGGCGCCGTGCTCTCGGGAGCCGTCCAGCCGAGCGGCGATGTCTGTGCAGCGCTTGCCTGCGACGTCGAGGTCGTCGCCGGCGGCACGACCATCGTGCATTTCGTCCTCGGCGACGCGGGCTCGCCGGATGAGGCCTGCACGCGCGCGGCAACGCATCTCGAACGGGATTTCGATGCCCGCCTCGGCGCCAATCGCGATGCCTGGGAGAGATTCGCCGGCGCACTCCAGGTGAGAACTCCGGATCCCGCTTTCGACGCGATGGTCAATGTCTGGCTCCCCTACCAGGCGCTTGCCTGCCGGATCCGCGCGCGTGCAGCCTTCTACCAGGCGAGCGGAGCCTACGGCTTTCGCGATCAGCTGCAGGACACGCTGGCCTTGCTCCTGCACGATTCGTCGCTGGCACGCTCGCAGATCCTTGTCGCCGCGAGCCGGCAGTTCAGCGAGGGCGACGTCCAGCACTGGTGGCTGCCGGGAAGCGGCGCCGGTGTGCGCACCACGATCTCCGACGACGTGGTCTGGCTCGCCCATGCAGCGCATCATTACGTGAAGACCACCGGTGATTGCGCCATCCTCGACGAGGAAGTCGGTTTCATCGAAGGACCGGTCGTGGCCGACGGCGAGCACGACGCTTTCTTCACACCCGATCCTTCGCGCGAAAGCGCCAGCCTTTACGAGCATTGCGCCCGCGCGCTCGACCTGGCGACCCACCGGACCGGCAGCAATGGCCTGCCGCTGATTCTGGGCGGCGACTGGAACGACGGCATGAATCGGGTCGGCGAACGAGGCGCCGGCACCAGCGTCTGGCTGGGCTGGTTCCTGCTCGATGCGCTGAGCAACTTCTTCCGGATTGCCCGGGCCCGTGGCGACGAGCCGCGGGCGGCCGCATGGCGCAGCCATGCCGGGCGGCTGGAGAAGGCGCTGCAGGCGCACGGCTGGGATGGCGAGTGGTATCGCCGGGGCACCTACGACGATGGAATGCCGCTCGGCTCCAGGCTCTCCGATGAGTGCCGGATCGATTCGATCGCGCAGTCCTGGGCGGTGCTGTCGGGCGCGGACGACCGCCAGCGGGCCGAACAGGCGGTCGGCAAGGCGGTCGACATGCTGGTCGACCAAAAACTCGGAATCGTGCGCCTGTTCACGCCGCCGTTCGAACACACCGAGCAGGAGCCCGGCTACATCAACAGCTATCCGCCGGGCGTGCGCGAGAACGGCGGCCAGTACACGCATGCGGCAACCTGGCTGGTCATCGCGCTTGCCCGCTTGGGCCAGGCCGACGAGGCCTACCGGACCTTCTCGATGCTCAACCCGATCAATCATTCGCTCGACATCGCGGCCGCCAGCCGCTACCGCGTCGAACCCTACGTGGTAGCCGCAGACGTCTATTCGGAAGGCGACAAGGCCGGCCGCGGGGGCTGGACCTGGTACACCGGCTCCGCCGGCTGGCTGTATCGGGCCGCAGTCGAGGCGATCCTGGGCATTCAGCGGGAAGGCGATGCGCTCAGGCTGGCGCCGGCGTTGCCTTCCGCCTGGCCCGGCTTTTCCGCCCGGCTATGCATCGGGAGCGCCGTCTATCGCATCGAGGTGAAGCGCGGCGCAACGGCCGGCGTCACGATGAACGGGAAACCGTGCGAAGACGCTCTGGTTCGGCTCGAGCCGCACGGTGAGCACGAGATCATCGCAGTCCTGAACTGAACTGGCCCGTTCGATCGTCAGGCCTCGCGTTGACCCTGGCGAAGCGGCAACCGCACGCTGAACTCGCTGCCGCGACCGAGCCCGCCGCTTCGTACCTGCACGCTGCCGCCGTGCGCCTCGGCCAGGCTCTTCACCAGTGCCAGGCCGATACCGAGCCCGCCGCCGGCCAGGGCTCTGGCCGCAGGATCCTGCGCGAACATCTCGAAGATTTTCGGCAGCATCTCTGCACCGATGCCGATTCCGGTGTCTTCGACGACGATGAGCGCCTCGGCGCCCACCACGGTGGCCTTGACCGAGATCCGTCCGCCGGCCGGCGTGTACTTGATCGCGTTGTTGACGAGGTTGACGAAGATCTGGTCGAAGCGGGCCGGGTCGGCCTCGATGACGATCGGCGGCTCCGGCAGTGAGAACAACAGTTCGATGCGCTTGCCGTGCGCCCCGCTGCTGCACGACTCGACGACCCCACGCAAGGCAACCTGCAACTCGAGCGGCTAGATTCGCAAGTCGAGCTTGCCGGTTTCGATCCGCATCGCATCCATAACGTCTTCGACAAGCCGTCGCAGCAGCGCGAGCTGTCGATCGATGATCTGCAGGGGCAGCCGCGCCTGTTCGTCGCTGCAGTAGCGGCGCAGCAACTCGGTGGCGCTGACCAGCGGCGCCAGCGGATTGCGCAACTCGTGGGCGAGCGAGCCCAACAGCATGACGTGTCGCTCCTCGATGCGCCGGCCCGCCACCGCCCGATTGCGCAGGGCCTCGGTCTCGCCGCGCAGGTTCGTGCGCTCGCGCATCGCCTTGGCGAAGCCGAGCAGGCGTCGATCGTCGTCCACGAGCGCGGTAACCGAACCGACGACCCAGATGCGGGCGCCGTCGTTGCGCAGCATCCAGCGGTCGTCTTCCATCGAACCCAGCAAGGCCGCGGTGGCCAGCTCATGGCGGTCGAGCTGCATCGCGCGGTCCTCGGGGACGAAAAGCAGCGACGTGGAGTGGCCGACCAGTTCGGCAGGTGGATAACCGAACGTGCGTTCCATGCTACCCAGCGCGTGAACGATCCTGCCTTCCGGGTCAAGCACCAACACGACCTGATCGTGCGTTTGCGTCAGCCACAATTGCAGGATCGAGGCAGACTCGAGCATGCACCGACATAGCAATCCCGACGCCCATGCGCCAGGGCCCGAGGGATCATTCCAAGCCTTCCATCGCCAGCACGGTCACCTCTGCTCGGAACCTTGTATACTGTTCATAATCACAGTATCGAGCTTCCACCATGCATGCCATCTCCGCCCGGCAGGCCGACCGGTCGCCCGCGTCCGCGCCATCCCGGCCCCGAGCGGTTCCCGACGGCCTTCCGCCTGCCGTCCGTGCCGCGCTTTGGCGTGCAGATACGTTGGGCAGCCCTGTATCGACCGTTCTGCCGTCGGGATGGCCGGAACTGGACAAACAGTTGCCCGGTGGCGGCTGGCCGTGTCACAGCCTGACGGAGATCCTCAGTCCCCAGCCTTCGGTGCTCGAGTGGCGCCTGGTCGGCCCTGCACTTCGCCACTTCGCCGATCAGGGCAAGACAGTCGCCCCCATCGGCCCGCCGAAGTCGCCCCACCTCCCCGGGCTCGTCCACTTCGGGCTGAATGAGCGGCATTTTGTCTGGATCTGCGCAGCCGCCCCGGCGCAACGCCTTTGGTGCAGCGAGCAACTGATCAAGGCCAACGCTGCTGGGGCTGTGCTCGCCTGGCTGCCCCAAGCCAGGCCCGATCAGATTCGACGCCTACAGGTCTGCGCGCAGAACGCTGAAGGCCCGGTTTTCCTCTTTAGACCGGCCGTGGCAGCGAGCTAGGCATCGGCCGCACCGCTTCGCGTTCAGGCGGACCTCGGGAGCGATTGGTCGTTGGAGGTTCGGGTTCTGAAGCGCCGAGGCGCGTTGATGGACAAGCCGTTGGTGCTCGATTCGGTGCCCGGTGGCCTGCGCGCCGTGCTGACACCCCGCTTGGCAAGGCCGAGCGCGCTACTTCCCCGAGAGGCTGCAGATGCTGTGGGCAGCGATGCCACTTCCCTGCGCGAACGACAGCCGCTCGGCGCCAACTGACGAGCTGCTCGGGCTGGCCACCTGGGCCTTGCAGTTCACGCCTCGCGTGGCCCTGGTCGACGAAGCGGTCGTGATGGAGCTCGAGGGCAGCGTGCGGCTGTTCGGCGGAAAAAGGGCCTTGCGCGATCGTGTCGTCAACGAGTGCACGGAACTCGGCGTCACCGCTGTCGGTTGGGCATCAACGAGCCTGGCGGCGCTGGCGCTCGCGCGTGCCGGGGTGGAAACCGGATTCAGTCAACCGCTCGACGTCACGCTCGATGCGCTGCCGATGGAGGTATTGACGGCCGTCCGGCCGCATCGGGCCACGCTCGCGCGGCTCGGCTGCATTACGCTGGGCGATGTACGCAGCCTGCCACGCGGGGGCTTGAGCCGGCGTTTCGATACCAGGCTGCTGGCCGCCCTCGATACGGCCTACGGCTCCCGGCCCGAAGTTCATGCCTGGCACGCGCTGCCCGAAACGTTCAAGGCGCGGCTCGAACTGATGTCGCGGGTCGAGACCGCCGCGCCGATGCTCTTCGGCGCCAGGCGCCTGCTGCTGCAGATGTGCGGCTGGCTGTCGGCTCGGCATTGCGGCGTCACCGCCTTCACGCTTGCCTGGGCTCATGACTTCATGCGCGCGCGCGATGTCGCCGAACGTGGCGAGCTGACGGTGCGAACCGCCGCGCCGACACGCGACATCGAGCACCTGTGCCGGCTGCTCGCCGAACACCTGGCAAAGGTGACGCTTCAGGCCCCAGTCGGTGAGCTGGAACTGGCAGCCGTCGAAGTCCACCCGCTGGAGATTCCGAGCGGCTCGTTGCTGCCCGACGAGGCGCGAACGTCCGAATCGCTGGGCCGGGTACTCGAACGCATCGCCGCACGCCTCGGTCCCGAAGGCGTGCTGCGTCCGGTCCTGCACGAGGATCACCGACTGGAATGGACCGCCCACTGGCAGCCGGCGCCGCAGCCGCAGCCGAGGAAACCGGCGCGCCTTCCCGACCTGCCGCAACCGACCTGGGTCCTGCCCGAGCCGCTGAGACTCGCGGTCAAGCGCAACCGCCCGATCTATCAGGGCCCGCTTCAACTGCTGACCGGCCCGCACCGGATCGAAGGCGGCTGGTGGCATCGCGTGGCCGACGAACACGGCACGCGCACGCTCAACGTCCAGCGCGACTACTGGATCGCGCTCAGCGGACATGCGGGGGTGCTGTGGATCTTCCAGGAGCGCCTGGCGGGCGAACAGACGGCCTGGTACCTGCACGGCGTTTTCGCGTGACGACGGTTTGCCATGCTCGGTCTTCCCGACTACGCAGAACTGTTCTGCCTGACCAGCTTCTCCTTCCTCCGGGGTGCGAGCCGACCCGAGGAACTGGTCGAACGCGCGAAGCAGCTCGGCTATTCGGCCCTGGCGGTCGTCGACGAATGTTCGATGGCCGGCATCGTCCGCGCACACGAAGCGTCCAGGGAGCACGGACTGAAGCTGCTGGTCGGCAGCCAGTTCCGGGTCGAATCCGCCACGCCGTTCACGCTGGTCGTGCTTGCCTGCAACCTGCGCGCTTACGGCAACCTGTGCGAATTCATCACGCGGCTGCGTCGCGCCTCGGAAAAAGGCAGCTACCGGCTGCTGCACGACGAAGTCGACGGCGAAGCGCTCGACGACTGCGTCGTCATCGCGGTACCCGAACGAGGACTGCCGTCGCCGCAGCTCGAGGTCCTCGCCAAATGGGTGCTGCGGGAGTTCCCAGGCCGGGGATGGCTGGGCGTGTTGCTGCTGCGGCTGCTCGACGACGAGGTCTGGCTGCACAAGTTGCGTGCAACGCGCGAGGCAACAGCCGTCCCGCTGGTTGCCGTCGGCGACGTGCACATGCACGTCCGCTCGCGCAAGCCGCTGCAGGACGTGATGACGGCCACCCGCCTCGGAAAACCGCTGACCGAATGCGGCCTGGCGCTGCAGCCGAACGCAGAGCGCCACTTGCGAACCCGGTTGAGGCTGGCGCAGACCTACCCCGCCGAGCTGATCAAGGAAACGCTGCGCATCGCCAATCGCTGTCGTTTCTCGCTGCACGAGCTGCGATATCAATACCCGGACGAAGTGGTGCCGCGCGGCGAAACCCCGGCCTCGTATCTGCGACGACTCACCTATGAGGGGGCCGGCCGCCGCTGGCCCGAGGGCGTGCCCGCGAAGGTCCAGCACCAGATCGAGCATGAACTGGAGCTGATTTCGGATCTCGGGTACGAGCATTACTTCCTGACGGTTGCCGACATCGTCCAGTTCGCCCGCTCCCGGCGCATCCTCTGCCAGGGCCGCGGAAGTGCCGCAAACAGCGTGGTCTGCTACTGCATCGGAGTCACCGAGGTCGACCCGGCACGGATGTCGGTGCTCTTCGAGCGGTTCATCTCGAGGGAGCGCAACGAGCCGCCCGATATCGACATCGATTTCGAGCACGAGCGACGCGAAGAGGTCATTCAGTACCTGTATCGAAAGTACGGCCGCGACCGCGCAGCGCTGACGGCGACCGTCATCTCCTATCGCCCGAAGAGCGCGATCCGCGACGTCGGCAAGGCGCTGGGCTTCGACCCGGAGACGATCGACCGGCTCGCGAAGGACCATCAATGGTTCGACGGCCGGAAGATGCTTCCGGAGCGTCTGTCCGAGGCCGGCCTGTCGAACGACGACCTGGCCGTCAACCAGTTGCTGCGCCTGACCGGCGAACTGGTCGGGTTTCCGCGTCATCTGTCGCAGCACACGGGCGGGTTCGTGCTCACTCGCGGCCCGCTGTGCCGGATGGTGCCGATCGAGAACGCGGCGATGGCCGAGCGCACGGTCATCGAATGGGACAAGGACGATCTCGATGCGCTCGGGCTGCTGAAGGTCGACGTGCTGGCCCTGGGCATGCTGACTGCAATCCGCAAATCGCTCGAGTTCATCGGCCAGCGCAAGGGCCATGTCTTCGAGATGCAGGACATCCCGCCCGAAGACGGCGCAACCTACGACATGATCTGCAAGGCCGACACCGTGGGGGTATTCCAGATCGAAAGCCGCGCCCAGATGAGCATGCTTCCCCGGCTCAAACCCCGTTGCTTCTACGACCTGGTCATCGAGGTGGCCCTGGTGCGGCCGGGGCCGATCCAGGGCGGCGCCGTTCACCCGTATCTCGAGCGTCGCCAAGGCAAGGCGCCGGTCACCTACCCGTCGGAGGCACTGAAGGAGGCACTGGGCCGCACGCTCGGCGTGGCCGTGTTCCAGGAACAGGTCATGCAACTGTCCATCCTCGCGGCCGGCTTCACGCCCGGCGAAGCGGACGGGCTACGCCGGGCGATGGCGGCCTGGCGGCGCAAGGGAGGCCTGGAGAAGTACTACGACAGGATCGTCGACGGGATGACCGCCCGGGGCTACGACAAGGCGTTTGCCGAATCCATCTTCGAGCAGATCAAGGGGTTCAGCGAATACGGCTTTCCGGAATCCCACGCCGCCAGTTTCGCGCTGCTCGTCTATGCAAGCTGCTGGATCAAGTGTCACCACCCGGCCGAATTCCTCGCGGCGATGCTCAACAGCCAGCCGCTGGGCTTCTACTCGCCGAGCCAGCTCGTGCAGGACGCCAGGCGCCACGATGTCGAGGTGCGACCCGCCGACGTGCTGTACAGCGACTACGACTGCACGCTCGAAGGGCTGCCTCGTCCGCCGGCCGTCCGCCTGGGCCTGCGCATGCTTCGCGGCCTGCGCGAAGACTCCGCCCGCCGCATCGTTGCGGCTCGTCATCAGCAGCCTTTCGACAGAGCCGATGATCTGGCGCGCCGTGCCGAGCTCGAGCAACATGAAATGACGCTGCTTGCCGGTGCCGATGCGCTGATGAGCCTGAGCGGACACCGGAGGCAGCAAGTCTGGGATGCCTCGGCCTTGCGCACGCCTCCGAGGCTGCTGCGCCCGGCGCCTGTCGACGAAGAAGTCGTCGAACTGGCGCCGGCCCCGGAAGGCGAGGAGATCGTATTCGACTACGCCGCCACAGGGCTGACCTTGCGTCGGCACCCGCTTGCACTGCTGCGACCGCTGCTGGCCAGACGAAGACTGATGAGCGCCCAGGAACTCCACGACGTACCGAACGGCCGCCTGGTGCGGGCCTGCGGCATCGTCACGGTGCGTCAACAGCCGGATACCGCGAACGGCACGATCTTCCTGTCGCTGGAAGACGAAACCGGCGCCGTCCAGGTCGTTTGCTGGAAGCGCTTGCGTGAAAGGCAACGCAAACCGCTGCTTCATGCAAGACTGCTGGCGGTCTACGGGACCTGGCAGTCGGAAGGCGAGCTGCGCAGCCTCGTCGCCGGCCATCTGGTCGACCTGACACCGCTGCTCGGCCGTCTGACCACCGAAAGTCGCGACTTTCACTGAAAGCGGGAACATGCGAATGCCGCGAGCACGCCAGAGGTCTTCGGAAACCGGCTCTGAACCCGCCCTGCAGCGCTACGCCGCCAAGCGCAACTTCGAGCTCACGCCCGAACCGAAGGCGGCGGTTCAGGCCAGACGACGCAAGCAGCTTTCGTT
>CALLYQ010000219.1 GCA_937858875.1 uncultured Lautropia sp.
TGATGATGCGCGGCACCTTCGCCAACGTGCGCATCAAGAACCTGATGATCCCGGCACAGGCCGACGGATCGCGCGAGGAAGGCGGCGTCACGCTGTTCCAGCCCGGCGGCGACAAGATGTTCATCTACGACGCCGCGATGCGCTACATCCGCGAAGGCACGCCGACGGTGATCTTCGGCGGCGAGGAGTACGGCACCGGTTCGTCGCGCGACTGGGCCGCCAAGGGCACGCAGTTGCTCGGCGTGAAGGCGGTCATTGCGCGCAGCTTCGAGCGCATCCACCGCTCGAACCTGATCGGCATGGGCGTGCTGGCGCTGCAGTTCAAGGGTGCAGATTCGTGGGAGTCGCTGGGCATCGTCGGCAACGAGCAGTTCGACATCCACGTGCCGGCCGAGCTGAAGCCGCAGCAGGACATCCAGATGACGATCACGCGGGCCGACGGCTCGACGCAGGAAGTGACGCTGCTGTCGCGCATCGACACGCCGATCGAAGTCGACTACTACCTGCACGGCGGCATCCTGCCCTTCGTGCTGCGCGACCTGCTCGGCGCCGAGGAAACCGAGGCTGCGATCGCCTGAGCGCCCTGCCGCGCGCGGCGGCGCCGCCAGCCGCCGCGCCTTGCCCGATCCGTTGCACGCCGCGCGTCCCCCGAGCGGGGCCGCGCGGCGGCCCATGTTGCCGCCGCTGCTGCGCTGGCGCGGCGACTGATTTAGACTCGGCCGAAGCATCCTCCCAGCTTCGACTGCAATGCTGCGCGCCGATCCCTCCGCTGTGCCACGCATCGAGCGCATGCCCGACATCGAGGCCGGCCGTTCCGGAGCCGGCCGGTCGGACAGCGCTCATCCTTCGGGCGCCGGGCATCAGAGCGCCGGGCACCCGGCGGCCGGGCATTCGAGTGCCGGGCATCGAGGCGCCGGCCACCCGGGGAGCGGGCATCCGGGCACGAGCGGTGCCGGGGTCGACTCCGTGACCCAGCCGCGCTCGGCCCTGCGCACGCTCACGCTCGCGGCCCTTGCCTTCGCGATCGCCTTCGTCGCCTGCCTGGTTGCGCGCCTGGTTTCGCCGACCTGGCCCAGCGCGCTTCTCGTCTGGCCGGGCGCCGCCGTCGCGTTGGCCTTTGCGTCGCGGCGCGGCCCGCTCTGGGCCCTGCCGGCCGCTGCCGGCGCGGCCGCCTGGGCCTGGTTCGAATCGATGGCGCCGCTGCTCAGCGCAACGGCCTTCCTCGCCAGCGTGGCCGGGCCGATCGCCACCGTCCACCTGATCCGGCGCCTGCGCGACTGGCAGCCGGCGCACTATCGCCTCGACTATTCGCTGCGCTTCGCGATGGCGGTGATCCTCGTTGCCGCCCCGATCGATGCGCTGATCGCGGCCGTCGGTTTCGGCCTGGTGCCACCGTTCGGTGGCTTCGACACCAACCTGATGCAGCGGATCGCCGTCTGGTGGCTGATCGACGCGCTCGGCATGCTGCTGGTCACGCCGGCACTGCTGGCCGGGCTCGACGACCGTCGTTCGGCCGGTCGAGCCGAAGCCGAGCCCGGGCTGTCGAGCCCCGCAGAGCGGACCGAGGTCGTCCCTGGACGCGTGAGTGCTACCGCCGCGCAGCAGTCCCGTCCGGCGCCGCTGTTCGACGCCGCCGGCATCTTCGCGACGCTGGTCGTCGTGGCGGCCAGCATCGGGCTCGCCACGCTCGGTCATCCGGCCTACGCTGGCGCACTGCTGTTCCTGTATTTCCCGATCGTCGCCTGGACGGCGATCCGCTGCGACGAGCAGTCGACCGCGCTGACCCTGCTCGTCACCGGCCTGCCGCTGCTGGCCGTTCGCGCCTGGCAGCTCGACGACGCGGATTCGGTGCCGCGCGCGCTCGATGCATCGGTGATGCTGTTCTGTGCGGTGCTCGTCGCGCTGATGCTGCAGGCGGTGGCCGCCGACCGCCGCTACGCGCTGAACCGGATGGCGCGCCTGGCGCGCGAAGACATGTCGACCGGTTTGCTGAACGACCGTGGCCTCGTCGCCGAGCTCGGCGAACGTCTGGCCCTCCCCGGACGACCCGATTTCGGGCTGCTCGGCCTGCACGTGGCGAATTTCGACTCGCTGAACGACCTGTGCGGCGCACTGCCCGCAATGCAGCTCGAACAGGACGTCGCCGCGCTGCTGCAGCGACAGCCGGGCCTGCTGGCGGCCGCCCGGCTGTCGGCCGGCCGCTTCGCCTTGCTCGTCGATGCCGACTCGGTGGCCGCCGTGCGCTCGGTGGCCCGCGAGATCTACTCGCTGCTCAATGGGCAGGTGTTCCGCACCGAGAACGGCAGCGTTCGGCTGCAAGTCCAGGTCGCCGGCCTGCTGATCGATCGCAACGCTCTGATCGACAGCGACGATTGCCGGGTTTCGCTGTCCGACGCGATGGCGATCGCGGCCAGCGTGCGCGACCCGCAGCTGTTCGTCGAGCCGCTGTCGCAGACGATGATCGACGCCCGCCGCTCGCACCAGAGCCGCGTCGACCAGATCCGCGAGGCGATTCGCGACAGCCGCTTCTCGCTGCATGCGCAGCCGATGGTCGATCCCGAGGCGCCGCCCGGCAAGCTGTCCTACGAGATCCTGCTGCGCCTGCTCGATCATGACGGCAAGCTGATCCGGCCGCCCGAGTTCCTGACGCTCGCGATCCAGGCGCAGATGACGCCGGCGATGGACCGCGGCGTGATCGCCGCGGTGTTCGCCTGGCTGGCCGCGCACCCGGCTGCGCTCGAGCGCACCTGGAAGTGCTCGATCAACCTGTCGGGCCTCACGATGAGCGACGGCACGATCGCCGCCTTCATCCGCGAGCAGCGCACGCTGCACGGCATCCCGGCCGAGCGCGTGGTGTTCGAGATCACCGAGAGCGAGGCGATCCGCAACCCGGCCGCCGCATCGCGCCTCGTCGACGAACTGAAGGCCGACGGCTTCGGCATCGCGCTCGACGACTTCGGCACCGGCCTGGCCACCTTCGAGTACCTGAAGCGCTTCCCGCTCGACTACCTGAAGATCGACGGCTCGTTCATCCGCAACCTGGTCAGCAGCCCGATCGACGAGGAGATCGTGCTGTCGACGATCCGCGTCGCCCGGCGCCTGAACGTCCGCACGGTGGCCGAGCACGTGCATTCGCAGGACATCTGCGACCGGCTGGGAGAACTCGGCGTCGGCCATCTGCAAGGCGAGCTGATCGGCAAGCCGCAACCGCTGCACATGCTTTTCGGCGAAAGCGAGGCCGTCGTCGCCCGGCCTGCCACGGACTGAGCCGAAGTCTGCGCGTGGGCGCCTGCCTGCCGCCCGACCCGTCGGCCTGAGCGACGTGCCGCGCGCCCCGTCAGCCTGAGCGACGCGCCGCCCGCCAGGTTTACTTCGCGAACAGCGACGCGATGTCGCGAAACGCCTTGAACTCGAGCGCGTTGCCCGACGGGTCGAGGAAGAACATCGTCGCCTGCTCGCCTGGCTGGCCCTCGAAGCGGATGTGCGGCTCGATCACGAAGGACACGCCGGCATCGCGCAGGCGTGCCGCCAGCGCATGCCAGTCGTCCATCGGCAGCACGACGCCGAAGTGGCGCACCGGCACCTGGTCGCCGTCGACGGCGCTGGTCGCTGCCTCTCGCAACTCTTCGGGCGCAAGGTGAGCGACGATCTGGTGGCCGTACAGGTCGAAGTCGACCCACTCGTCGGAGCTGCGCCCTTCGGGGCAGCCGATCAGCTCGCCGTAGAACGCTCGGGCAGCGGCGAGGTCGTGGACGGGAAAGGCCAGGTGAAACGGATGGATCGCCATTTGACTGATTCCGGTGGGGTGAGTCGGTTGAATCGTGGGAGCCTGGGATTATCTCGTGCCGGCTTCACCGAAGCCGCCACCCCCCGGCGTCTCGATGACGAAG
>CALLYQ010000220.1 GCA_937858875.1 uncultured Lautropia sp.
GCCCAGCGGATTGCCGCCCAGCGCATCGGCGAACATCCGCTCGCAAAGCCCCTTCGTACTCGCCTCGTCCATGTCGGCAAAGCCGGCGCGGGCCCAGGTTTTCGGATCGCACTCGACGATGAAGGTACTCATGTCGGGCGCGTAGCGATAGTGGTGCGCGTTGAACGTACCGAACTCGTTCTCGACGAAGGTCTGCGTCAGCGTCTCGAAGCGGCGCGGCGTGCCATACCAGATGAAACGGTTGCCCAGCGGCTCGATCCGCGTGCCGAAATCCGACGCACGACTGGCGCGCACGAAGGAGTTCGCACCGTCGGCGCCCACGACCAGGTCGTAGCCGTCGAGTTCGCTTTCGTCTCGCAGCAGGTACCGATACTCGGGCTCGACGCCGACCGAGCGCAACCGCTGCTGCAGCAGCCGCAACAGCTCGAGCCGCCCGATCGCCGCGAAGCCGACGCCGTCGATGACAACGCGCTCGCCGCGGTGCACGAGCGCCAGGTCGGTCCAGCGCTGCATCGCGGGCACAATCAGAGCGTGCGTTTCGGGATCGTCGTCGCGCAGGAAATCCAGCGCGCGGTCCGAGAACACGACGCCGAAGCCGAAGGTCGAATCGGGCGGATTCTGTTCGACGACGCGGATTTCGGCAGACGGGTCCTGCCGCTTCAGCAGGTAGGCCAGATACAGCCCGGCCGGGCCGGCGCCCACGATCAGCGTCTTCATCGCTCGCGCTCCTGTTCGATGCGGTCGGCGATCATTTCGCGCAGTTGCCGCTTCAGGATCTTGCCGACCGGGCTGACCGGGAACTCGTCGACGAGTTCCAGCCGCTCGGGCAGCTTGAAGCTCGCGATGCCCTGCCCGCGCAGGAACGCGACGAGTTCGTCGAGCGCGAGCGTTTCGCCCGGTTGCGCGATGACGAACGCGCAGGCGCGTTCGCCGAACACCGGGTCGGGCATCGCGACCAGCGTCACGGCCCTGACCTTCGGATGCGCGAAGATCAGGTTCTCGACTTCCTCGCAGCTGATCTTCTCGCCGCCGCGGTTGATCATGTCCTTCTTGCGGCCTTCGGCGAACACGTAGCGGCCCTGCTTGCGCACGATGTCGCCCATCCGGTAGAAGCCATCGGGGGTGAAGGCCTCGGCGTTCCTGGCGGGCGCGTCGTAATAGCCGCGAATCGTGTACGGGCCGCGCGTGATCAGTTCGCCGGCTTCGCCGTCGGGCACATCGTTGCCGTCGTCGTCGACGATCCGGATCTCGTCGGCTTCGCAGACTGGCGCACCTGACGAATGCAGCAGCAGTTCGTCGGGATCGTCGAGCCGCGTCATGTTGATCAGCCCCTCGGCCGTGCCGTAGATCTCCTGCGGGATGCAACCGAAGCGTTCGCGCAGCCGGACCCGCAGCTCGGGCGCCAGGCGCGCGCCGCCGTTCTGCACGATCTTCAGCGACGACAGGTCGTGGCGCGTCTCGAAATCCGAGGCGAGCCAGGCCGCGATCAGCGGCACGACCGCAGCGATGACGGTCACGCGCTCGCGCTCGACAAGCGAGAAGATCTCGTCGGCATCGGTCGACGGCGCCAGCACCAGCGTGCCACCGTAGCAGAAGGTCCCGAGCATGCCCGGCGACGCCAGGTTGTAGTTGTGCCCCAGCGGCAGGATCGCCATGAACACCGTATCGGCGCCGAAACGCGCCGCCGCGCCGCACAGCCGGGCATTGAGCACGTAGTCGCGATGCGTGCGCGGAATCAGCTTCGACATCGAGGTCGTGCCTCCCGACAGCAGCATCGTCGCGATCTCGGCCGGATCCACTTCGGCCAGCGCTGCTGCCGGATCGGCAGCAGCTTCGCCCATCAGCGATGCATAGGCATGCTGGCCGCCGAGTGCCTCGCCGACGACGATCACCTGCTCGAGCGCCGGTGCGTCTGCCTGCAGGCGCTGTGCCAGCGTCCGATAGTCGAAGTCGCCGATCCGGTCGACGATCACGTAAGCCCGCGCCTGCGAAGCCGCAAGAAAATGGCGCAGCTCAGCCTGCCGATGCGCACGCAGCGCCATCACCGGAATCGCCCCGATTTTCACCAGCGCGAAATAGACGGTCACGAACTCGGGGATGTTCGGCAACTGCACGACGACACGATCGCGCACGCCAATGCCCAGTTCGCGCAGGCGCGCCGCCAGCAGGCTCGACTCGCGCTGCAGTTCGGCATAGCTGATCCGGCGGTCGCGCGTCACGATTGCGTCCTTGCCGGGACTGCGCCGCGCCGCGCGCGCGAGGATCTCGAATACGCCGATGTCTTCCCACCAGCCTTCGCGGCGGTAGCGTTCGGCGAATTCCTCCGGCCAGGCTACGGTTCCCTCGAGCATCGTCTGCGATCTCCTCGTCGCGGCCGATAAAGCCGACAGATTAACCGGGCCTGCCGGCTCGCTTGGCGCACCCCTGCCCGCGGCGCATACTGGCCCATCGCCACGACGACATCCGCTCCCATGACCAAGGCAAGCACCTTCCCGGATCCGCGCTCGCTGTCCGTCTCCGCCCTGCTGATGCTGGCCACCTGCTCGCTGGCCTGGGCCGCGCCGCAAAGCGGTCCCTCAGCGAACGAAGGCGCCGCCGCACTCCGCGTCGAGCGCCTCGAGATCGTCGACAACAAGGGCTTCGAGAAACCGATGGTCGCGGCCACGGTGATGGTCCCGGCCGGCTGGCAGCGCAGCGGCGAGGTGGCCTGGAACACCGGCCAGCGCTGCGGCAAGCCCTATGCCCCGATGTTCCGGGCCGTCGCACCCGACGGCATCTCGGCGATCGAACTCTCGGCGCAGGAAACCTGGGGCGCGACCAACTACGGCATGCCGGTCGGCGAATGTCCGCAGGCGCACCTGGCCGGCGCACGCGAATACCTGGAATCGTGGGTGCAGCGGCATCGCGCGAACGCACGCCTGCTCGACTACAAGCCGCGCCCCGACAGGTCTCGCGCGCTCGGCGACCACCAGTCCGCCGGAGCCCAGCTGCGCGCCTGGGTCGACAGCGGACAGGCCCTGATCGGCTACCGGATCGACGGGCGCGAAGTCTTCGAGCTGCTCGCGACCAACGTTTCGTACACCCACACCCGGCTTGCAGGCGGGATGGGCGGACAGGCCATGGAGTCGCTGCAGGGTCAGGCCCTCGGTGTGCTGAGCTGGCGTACGAGCTCGGCTCCAGTCTCGCAGCGTCATTTCGACCTCGTCTGGGACACGTTGAAGCCGGCGCCGGAATGGTCCGCGCGCATCGCGGCCGCCGAAGGCCAGATCGCCGCCGACAACGCGGCGACCCAGGCGCAGATCGGGCGCATCCAGGCCGAGACCTCGCGCGAGACGCTGCAGCACATGGCCAGACGCGGCCAGATCAGGCACCAGACGCAACAGGAGATCGCGCAAATGCGCAACGAAGGCTGGCGATCGTCGCAGGCCACGCAGGAGCGGATGCGGGTCGACAACGTTCGCTCGATCCGCGAAGTCCATGGTTATCGCGACGCGCACAGCGGCGGCGTGGTCGAACTGTCGAACCACTACAACCATGCATGGCAGCTTCGCGACGGCAGCTATGTGCTGACCGACGACCCGAACTTCGATCCGGCCCGCGCCTTCGGAGTCCAGGGAGAGCGGCTGCAGCGCACGCGCGAGTGAGCGTTTCGATGCGTATTTTCGATTTCGACAACAGCTATGCGCGCGAGCTGCCGGGCACCTACGTGGCCTGGAAGCCCGCGCAGGTGCCGCAGCCGCGGCTGCTGTTCCTGAACCGTCCGCTCGCTGCCGAACTCGGGCTCGACGCGGACGCACTCGGCGGCCCCGACGGCGCCGCGCTGTTCGCCGGCAACCTGGTGCCCGAAGGCGCCGAGCCGCTGGCCCAGGTCTACGCCGGGCACCAGTTC
>CALLYQ010000221.1 GCA_937858875.1 uncultured Lautropia sp.
GGTCGAGGCCCTGCCGCCGTCGATGCGCACGATGTTCGGCACGCCGCTCGTATTCGGCACGCTGACGGCCCTGGGCCTGAATCTCGTGTTCCGGATCGGCGCCATGCGCAGCGGCGCTTTCGTCGTCGAGCCGCAGCAGCGCGACAGCGAGTGGATCGAAGCGCGCGTCAACGGCATGGGCGCCGGCTGGGGCGCGCGGCGCGACGTGATCGAACGCGTGGGCTTCGGCGTAGCGCAAGCGGCCGAAGTGCTGTTCGACAACGCCGAGGTCGCCGGGCCGATCGACGTGCATGCGTCCTTCGACGAGTTCAACGTCGTGGTCCGGATGTCGTGGCAAGGGCCGCCGCTGGAGCTCCCTGAACGCAGGCCCAGCGCCGAAGAGATCATCGCCTCGGACGACGGCGCCCGCCGGCTGGCCGGCTTCCTGCTGGGCCGGATCGCCGACCGCGTGTCATGCCATCAGCGTTCGGGGCGGTCGGTTCTCACGTTGCGCTTCGATCATTGAAGCGGCGGCCGGCCGATCGTTCAGAAGACGAAGCGCACGATCGACAGGTCGTCCTCCAGCGTCTGCGCGCCGGCCTGCCGGTGCACGAAATCGAGCAGCCGGTCCAGATGGGCATCGTGCCCGCCAGTATCGTGCCCGCCGGCATCGAGCCTGCCGACGAAGCCGGCGAACTCGTCGAGGCTCAGCATCGTGCCATCGGGCCGCGCGATCTCGAAGGCGCCGTCGCTGAGCAGGTACAGGCGGCTGCCGGGCGGAAGCGCGACGGTTTCGCTGCGCCAGCTCGCATCGCGGACCGTGCCGATCGGAGCGCCGCGCGTGGCGAGCTGTCGCATGTCGCGCGCGTCGACCGGCACGAGCAGCGCGGGCGGGTGCCCGGCCGAGGCGTAGACGAGCCGGCGCCCGGCCCGCGAGTAGACGCCGTACCAGAGCGTGAAGAACAGATCGTAGTGGTCTTCCATCCGGTAGACGCGGTTCAGCGCGGCGCACACCTGGCCGGGTTCGCGCGGGTCGGCGCCGGCGAGCGAGCCGCCGCGCAGCGTCTGCAGCACGCCGATCGACAGCAGCGACGGGCCGATCCCGTGTCCGCAGACGTCGAGCAGGTACAGCGCGAAATGCTCGTCGTCGATCCAGTGATAGCCGAAGCAGTCGCCGCCGAGCCGGGCCGAGGGCAGGAAGCGCCAGTCGACGTCGAAGGGCTCGCTCAGCGGCCGCGGCAGGATCGAGCGCACGTAGGCGGCGGCCTCCTGCAGCCCCTGGTCGAGGCGGTCGTGCGCCTGTTGCAGCGCCGCCCGCGAGGCTTCGATCTCGCGCTGCGCGGCCAGCAGCGCGGCGTTCGCGGCCGCCAGCCGGCGGTTCAGCTCGGCCTCCTTTTCCCGCAGCAGCGTCATTTCGTAGGCCTTCTGCTGCACCAGGCGCGACTCGTCGCGCTCGGCGGTCACGTCGAGCAGCAGGATCCAGGTCTCGCCGTCGTGCGCATGGCAATGCAGGTCGACGACGCGTCCGCCGGGCAGTTCCAGCGAGCGGATCAGCAGCGGCGATTCGTCGAGCGGAAACAGGCCTTCGAGAAAGACCAGCTGCATCGACGCGGCCTTGCCGAGGTCCAGCGCAGCCAGGCCGTAGTGTTCGAGGCAGCCGCCGGTGCCGGCGAGTTCCAGTGCGGCGTCGACCCGCAACCAGGCGAGCGAGTGCCGGGCCAGCAGATCGGTATCCAGCGCCTGCGCGATGCGTGGCGGCAGCGCGTTCATCGGCTGGTCACGGTGCCTGCGGCGACGACGGCTCCGGCAGGCCGGTACCGGGCAGCCGGCCGGTACCGGGCAGCCGGCCGGCCAGCTCGCGAAAGGCTTCTTCGATGCCTTCTCCGGTCTTCGCGCTGCTCGGCCTGACCGGCCATCCGGCCTGCCGCAGCGCGGCCACGCGGTCGTCGGACACTCGCCAGTCATCGATGAGGTCGCACTTGTTGAGCAGCAGCACGAAGGGCAGGTCGCCGAGCAGCCCAGTGACCCGTTCGTGGAGCGAGCAGGCCACGTCGAGCGTGAGCTCGCGCGTTCCGTCGGCCACCAGCAGGTAGCCGGCCGTGCCGCGCAGGTAGCTGGTGCGGATCGTGGAGACCTCGTCTTCGCCGGCGATGTCCCACAGGATCAGATCGAGCGCTCTTTCGCCGATCGCAACGCTCTTCTTGTCGATCTTCACGCCGACCGTCGTCAGATAGGTATCGGAAAAAGCGCTTTCGACGAAGCGCCGCACCAGGCTCGTCTTGCCGACCGAGAACGCGCCGAGCATGCAGATCTTTCTTTGCAGCATCGATCGGGAACCTCCGGACCTATTCGTCGATCGCGACGCGGAACGAGACTCGCCGGTTCAGCGAGCGCTCGGCTTCCGATTCCTCGCGATTCAATGGTTCGAGCGGGCCGGCACCGCGCACGGTGACCGTCTCAGGGCCGACGCCGCGCTTGATCAGCAGTGCGCGCACGACTTCGGCGCGCGCGACGCTGACCGAGAGATTGGCGCTGCTCCTGCCGGTCGAGTCGGAATGGCCGGTGATCGTGACGCGCGGGACGACGCCGAGCCGTGCCGACAGCTCGCTCAGGCGGCTGATCGCCGTGGCGACCCGGTCGAGCGTGGCGTCGAAAGCACCGGTGGGGATGACTTCGGCGACATCGAAGAGCACGGCTTGCGATTCGATATCGCGACGCAGCCGACCCAGCTCGCCGTCGTCGAGGTCGCGTACGGCGGCCAGGTCCAGCGGCGGGGTGCCCGACGGCAGCGATCCCTGGATGCCGCGCGCCTTTTGCAGCCATGCCGCCGAGGCCTCGCCGTTGGCGACGATCCGGTCGCCGTCGACGGCGAGGGCGACCGTCGGCGGTGGCGCCAGCCGGGCCTGCAGCCGCTGCAGCACCAGTGACGGGGTCAGCCCCTGATACGGTT
>CALLYQ010000222.1 GCA_937858875.1 uncultured Lautropia sp.
GGCGTCGCCGCCGATCAGGCGCGCCCGCGGAAACTGGTCCTGTAGATCGCGCAGCAGCGCGTCGGGATCGTCGCCGAGCAGGATCGAGCAGATGCCGCGTTCGCTTCGCGCGACCAGGATCGCGCCCAGCGAACACTGGCCCAGCGCGAAAACGATCCGGGCATCGCGCCCGCCCTCGCGATAGTCGCGCGGCCGCATGCCGAGCACGCGATCGGAGGCCTCGTAGAAGCGGCTGCCGGAATTGAAGCCGGCACCGTGGATCGCTTCGGTGATCGTCCCGCGCGGGCCGCTCGCATTGCCGAGCTCGCCGCGCAGCCGCTCCCCGCGGCGAGCACTGGCATAGTCCTTCGGCGTGAGCCCGGTCTCGGCCCGGAACACGCGATGCAGGTGGAAAGGGCTGACGCCGGCATGACGCGCGAGCGCCTCGAGCCGCGGCGGCGTCTCGGCCTCTTCGATCAGCCTGCAGGCCTCGACGACCAGCGCCGCACGGCGCGACGCCGCAGCGCTGCGGTCGGCGGCCGCGCGCCGGCTGGCACGGTAGCCGGCCGCCTCGGCGGCCTGAGCCGTGTCGAAGAACTCGACATTGTCGCGACGCGGCAGCCGAGCCGACGAGCTCGGCCGGCAATAGACGCCGGTCGTTCGCACCGCATAGACGAAGCTGTCGTCGGCGGCCGGGTCGCGTGCCTGGACTGCGGCCCAGCGGGCAGCGTCGGTGGCGAAGTCGGCGGGTGCTGCGGATTTCATTTCGGGTCCTGGCGCTTGCTTGTGGATGATCTCACTGTAGGTGGCGATCGCTGCGCAGGAACCACGTTTCTTGCGGCCGAATCCACGTCGAACGATCCAGGCGCCGCCTGTACAGTGCCGACTCCCTGTGCGAGGATCGCAGGCCACCGCCGCTGAACGACAAGAACCCGCCCGGCTCGCCGCTTTCGGGCATCGACGGAGGAGACAGATGCGAACCCGCACTCGCGCCGCCCTGCTGCTGGGCGCCTTTCTCGCTACCGGCGCCGCTGCTGCACAGTCGTCGAATGCCCCGGGCACCGTGAAGATCACGCCGCTGGGCAGTCACGACGGCGAGTTCTGCCCGCTGGACCGCGCACTCGTATTCGAGGATCCCGACGGCACGCGGCTGCTCTACGACCCGGGCCGCACCGTGCGCGGTCCCGACGACGAGCGGCTCGGCAAGATCGACGCGGTGCTGCTCACGCACGTGCACGGCGACCATCTCGGCGACGCGATCCAGCCGTCGGCGAACGCCGGCACCTGCGAGAAGCCCGACTTCTCGGTCAAGGTCGCTCCGACTTCGAACACCGTGAACATCGTCGTCGGCAAGAAGGCGAAGCTGCTGGTCGGCGGCGAGATGCCGAAGTTCTTCGCCAGGCGCGTGACCCAGGCCGGCGGCGAAGCCTCGCAGGTGCAGTTGCTGCGTTTCGGCGCGATGCGCAAGGTCGGCGGCATCGAAGTGTCGAGCGTGCCGGCCGTGCACTCGAACGGCCTCGATCCGGTCTTCCTCGACGGCGACCATGCGCGGGCGCTCGAGGCCAGCGGCCTGACCGCCTACGTCGGGCCGCCCGGCGGTTATGTCGTGAAGTTCAGCAACGGGCTCGTGGCCTACCTGTCGGGCGACACCGGCGTGACGGCCGAGCAGGACATCGTCGTGCGCCGCCAGTTCAACGCACGCCTGACCGTGCTGAACATCGGCGGCAACTTCACGACCGGGCCGATCGAAGCCGCCTGGGTGATCAACGAACTGGTGCAGCCGGCCTCGGTGATCGCCTCGCACGCGAACGAGGCAGCCACCGAAGGCGGCAGGCTGCGAGAGAGCTCGAAGACCGCGGCCTTCCGCGCTGCAACGAAGGTGCCGGTGCACGTTCCGCTCAGCGGCAGGACGATGGCCTTCGACGCCCAGGGCAACTGCGCGGCGGGATGCTGAGCGCGGCCGGCGCTACTCGCGGATCTCGGCCTCGACGAGCTTCGCCAGCAGCGCCAGCGATTCCTGCCAGCCCAGATAGCAGGCCTCGACCGGAATCGCCGCAGGAATGCCCCGCTGCTCGACGTTCAGCTCGGTACCGCAGGACACCGCGGCGAGCGTGACGGTCGTTTCCATCTCGCCGGGAAGATTCGGGTCCTCGAAACGGTCGGAATAGCGGAGCCGTTCGTTCTCGACCAACTCCAGGTACTTGCCGCCGAAGCCGTGGGCCTGGCCCGTGGTGAAGTTCGTGAACGACATCCTGTAGCTGCCGCCGACGCGCGCGTCGATCTCGTGGACCTTGCCGGTGAAGCCGTTCGGCGGCAGCCACTTCGCCATCGCGTCGGCGTCGAGAAAGGCGCGATAGACGCGCTCGGGCGGTGCACGCAATACGCGATGAAGCCTGACGGTACCTTCGGGCATCTGCGGTTCCTCCATGCGATGAAGCCGCCTCCGCTCGCTTGCGGGGGCGTGGCGGTGTGGTCTCGTTCTCCAGACTGCGGCGTTCGCGTTACGCGCCGATTTCCGCTTGTTACGTTCGTTACGGGAGCGCTCGCCACGAGGCGGCGCAAGCCGATCCGGCGACGGCCACGGCCACGGCCGATCAGGCGCCGCCGCGCGTGACGCTCGTCGAGAACACGTTGATGACGATGACGCCGGCCACGATCAGCGCGATGCCTGCGATGCCGGCGAGATCGAGCGTCTGCCCGAAGACGACGGCGCCGATGGCGGCGATCAGCGCCACCCCGACTCCGGACCAGACGGCATAGGCAATTCCGACCGGCAAGGTCTTCAGCGTCAGCGACAGCAGATAGAACGCCGCGGCGTACGAGACGATGACGACCAGCGAGGGAAGCACGCGAGTGAAGCCTTCGGAGGACTTCAGGAACGAGGTCCCGATGACTTCGGCCACGATGGCGGTGCCGAGGTATAGCCAGTGCAAGATGGCGCTCCGTTGGTGGCTTTGCGGTGCCCGCCATGCTGAGCGAATCGCGGCGCGATCGCAAACGCCCTGCGAAGCCGCCGAGCCGTGGCGCAAATGCCGACCGTGCCCGGCGGCCGCGGCCGATCAATCGGCGACCAGCGCCCGGACCAGCGGGTGATCGCAGAAGATCCGGTTTTCCACGACCTGCCCGTTCTTCTGCCGGATCCGGTCGACACCGGTGAAACGAAGCGGCTTGCCGCCGTCGGTGCCGTGCGCAATCCAGCGAATGAAGATCAGGTCGCCGTTGCTCGCATGCTCAGCGACTTCGAGCCGGAAGTCAGGCACGCGCGCCAGCAGCTTGCGCAGAGGGCGCGCGTACTCGGCCACGCCACGCAAGGGCCGCGTCATGCCCGGCCACCAGCCTTCGATGTCGGGCGCGAGTTCATTCGAAGGGCGGCTGAGGTCCGGCGCGGCCCAGAAGCGGGCGAACTGCTCGACACCCCAGCGTGCTTCGCGGCCGTTCGACGACTGCGCAAGCGCCAGCGACGACTCCTGGTCGCCCTTCGACGGGTCCTCGTCGATTT
>CALLYQ010000223.1 GCA_937858875.1 uncultured Lautropia sp.
GATGGCCCAGCTAGCAGCGGCCGCGTGAACGATTGCTTGCAGGCGAGGCGACCCGGCTGTCAGACGCCGAACTGCTGGCGGTGCTGCTGCGCACCGGCCTGCGCGGGCGCAGCGCGGTCGAACTCGGCAGCGAATTGCTGGCCGAATACGGCGGCCTGCGCGGCCTGTTGGCTGCGCGGCAGGAGCAGGCGCTCGCCCGGCCGGGGCTCGGCCCGGCGCGCTGGGCGCTGCTGCAGGCCTCGGTCGAACTGTCGCGCCGGTCGCTGCGCGAGGAACTCCGAGCGCGCGACTCGCTGCAGTCGCCGCGCGCCGTGCGCGACTTCCTCGCGCTCTGGCTGCGCGACCGGCGCTTCGAAGTCTTCGCCGGCCTGTTCCTCGACAGCCAGAACCGGCTGATCGCCTCCGAGGAGCTGTTCCGCGGCACGCTGACGCAAACAGCCGTCTACCCGCGCGAGGTCGCGCGGCGGGCACTCGAACTGAACAGCGCAGGCATCATCCTCGCGCACAACCATCCATCGGGGGTGGCCGAGCCGAGCGCTGCCGACCGGATGCTCACCGATGCGCTGCGCGCGGCCCTGCGCCCACTCGACATTCCGGTCCTCGACCACCTGATCGTCGCCGGCAACCGCTGCTTCTCGTTTTCGGAGGCGGGGCTCCTCTGACCGCCCCGCGCCCGATCGTTCACCGGTCCGAATCGCCGAACCGCCGATGCATCGCCGGAACGCACTGTACCGTCACCACGGCCGCCCCTGGTCGGGCTTGCTCCAGTCGCAAACGCCCTCCGGAAAGATCGCATGGAGCATGCTCAGCTGTGCCGCGTCCGGCGTCCACGAGCCATAGGTGCCATCGGTCACCGCCGTGTCCACGGGCTTCAGCGCACACTTGAAGATCCCGCCCTCGATCGGCCCGCCCGCCACGATCCGGGAGGTCGAATGGATCGGGAACTTGAGCGTGCATTCGCCCTTCGGCCGCGTGTCGAGGATCCCGGCCCAGACTCCGTCTCCGGCAGCCATCTGGCTGCCGTCGATGTCGAAGCAGGCATCGGCCGCGCGCGCCGGGCGGTTCGCCGCGATTCCGGCTCCGGGATTCGCCCGGATGTTCGCCAGCCATTCGTCCATGACCTCGAGCGCCATCGGCCGCTGGTCGAACGGCGCCGCCGCCCCTCGCGTTTCGGTGAACCAGATCGCCTGGTGCCCGGCATCGCCCATCCGGTCGACGATCCGTTTGCGCGCCGCGAATGCCTGGTGCACGTTGTGCATGTCCAGCTCGTGCTCCAGATACGGGTGCCAGTTGATGATCGGAATGCCGATCTGGCCGGTGAACACCAGTCCCGACTCGTAAGCGGCGCGGATTGCCGACACGTCGCCATGCGTTCGCCGCGCCGGGATGTTCGGAGCAGCCGGGTTCCAGGTGTTCATGTTGCGACGGCTCCACACGTCGAAGTAGCTCGGGTCGTCCAGGACCTTCTGGATTTCGGCCGCGCCGGTCCCGTTGTACGGAAAGCCCTCGGGAACCATCTCGCCGACGCGTTTCCAGCCGCCGACCTTGAGGTTCAGGTCGAGGAACTGGGCCGGCGTGATGTTGCCGTCGAGCATGGCCTGGAGGCCGTATTGCACGCCGACGTTGTCCCAGGTCGAGCGCGGATGCCCGTCGACTCCCTCGCCATAGATCGTGCGCGCGTCGTCGTAGTGGCTGAACTGCACGCCGGCAAAGGCCGAGGCCGGCATGCGGTCGCCCGCCTTGGCCACGACCTGGTCGGCATCGAAATGGGGGTTCAGCGCACCGGCAGTCAGTCCGATCCAGGCCGCCCGGCATTCGGTGGCTCCCGGCGCGCCGCCGACCGGATAGCCGTTCTGGCCCAGCTGATGCATGACCGGCCACACCTCGTTGGGCACCGTATCCTCGGCGTTCATCCCGATCAGCCAGCTCCGGTTCTTGACCGTTGCAGGCCCCCACGCCGGATTCGCGCGATCGGTCACGTCCATGTAGTGCTCGAGCAGTTCGCAGTCGCCGACATGAGGGATCTGCCCGACCATGTCCGGATAGTTCTGCGTGGCGATCGCGGCGTCGAGCAGGCCGGGATGGTTCTGGCCGTACAGATACTGCTGGATCGCGCCACCCGAGGCGCCGGTGCCGACCGTGTACAGCGGCACGCCATAGCGCTCGACGAAGCCCTCCTTCGTCATCATCGCCGTCTCGCCGCCCAGCACCATGTTGTAGTGAACGCTGGTGCGCGTGCCGGTCGAATAGGCGATCGCGTAGCCCTTGCCGAGCGCAACCGGATCGCCGACGTTCTGCTGGTCGCCCTGATAGTGGCCGAAGCCGACCCCACCCTGGAACGAGTAGACGAGCCGGCCGTTCCACAGGCTGGTGTCGGGCGCGCCGGGATCTTCGCCGATCGGCGCCAGCATGTAGTACTGATAGATGAAGCGGTTGATCGTGCCGCGCTCGATACGCACGACGAAGTCGACCTCGCGGCCATCGAGCAGCGTGGTTCGAGCGATGTCAGCCGGACGCGAGCCGTCGGCAGGCATCGGCCGGTAAGCGCCGGCGCCCGTGCCGCCCACCGGCATGTACACGTATTCGGTCCAGCTTTCGAGCGAGCAGTCGCGGCTGAAGCCGATCGGCGAGCCGCCCGAGTCGCGCACCTCGAAATGGCTCGGATCGCTGGAATCGACCAGCGGTTCGCGGCCGAAGCGCCGCGGCCCGGCACAGACGAACGGCGTCTGCTTGGGCCCCGAGAACATCGGTCCGGTGATCGGATGATTGGTCAGTTTCAGAGCAGTCAGCGCGGTTCCTGCGCTGCGAACCTCGAGCAGGTTCTCGCCGTCGACCAGGCCGTCGACGACGCCCTCGAGCCGTGGGCCGCCATCGACGGTCGTCTGCCGCATCGGCACGTCGACGCGCGCGTCGTTCAGCCACAATTCGAGCGCATCGGCCGCCACGTTCCTGGCGCGCACTTCGATTCGCGCATCGCCGCCCGACACCCACTCGGCCGGACTCGACAGGACCTTCAGCGCGGCCTGCGGTTCCTGCGGTGGCTGCGGCTCTTCCGGTTGCGGCTGCCCGGGCTGCTCGGGCGGCGGAACGACGTCATCGTCGTCGTCGCTGCTGCAAGCCGCCAGAAGCGCGGCGCAGGCCGCAACTGCAAGCACGTGGCGCACGGATCTGCGCCCGTGCCGATGAACTCCTGCATCGCTCTTCATGTCGTCTCCGTCTCGCCCGGTTCTTGTCTGTCGATCGGCGCCCTTCGCCTGCCACTGGCTTCGGGCCACCGGCCTTCGATTCTAGGAAAGCCGGCAGCGCCCGGACCTTGCAATGCTGGCCAGCCAGCTTGCCGAACCGGTCAATCTCTGCGAATGTCGGCGAAACGAGGAGGAGCGACATGCGAGAGCGCGTCGAGGCGCGGCACAAGCAGGCTGGCGGCATCTCCGAGCATCGGCGGATCGCCGCTGACGAGCCGGCCCCCGCCGGAGGAATGCGGCCCGGCCACGACCCCGAATACGGGATGCCGACGCTGCCGGCTTCGCTGGCTCGCGCGATCCTCGCCCGCGACGTCGAGCCGCGCCCATCGGGGCCGCGCGTGTGCGGTGCCCGTTTCGTACAGCACTGGCGGCGCCTGGCGGCGTCGCTCGACGACGAAATGCTGGGCCTGCTCGAGACGCCGGTTCGCGCCGGCACCACGAAACTGTTGTGCCTGAGCCTGATCGAATCACGCAGCCTGCAGACGGCCCTGCATAGGATGAGCAGGTTCGTCCA
>CALLYQ010000224.1 GCA_937858875.1 uncultured Lautropia sp.
CCGTCCACCGCGCGACCCCTGGTCATAGTCCGACAGCTTGCTAGCGCGCTCAGTTCAGCGTCTCGAGTGCCTTGGCAAACTTGTTGGCGTGCGAGCGTTCGGCCTTGGCCAGCGTCTCGAACCAGTCGGCGATTTCTTCGAAACCCTCGTCGCGCGCAGCCCGGGCCATGCCCGGATACATGTCGGTGTATTCGTGCGTTTCGCCGGCGACGGCCGACTTCAGGTTGTTTTCGGAGCTGCCGATCGGCAGGTCCGTGGCGGGATCGCCGACTTCGGCCAGGTAGTCGAGATGTCCGTGCGCGTGGCCGGTTTCGCCTTCTGCAGTGGAGCGGAACAGCGCGGCGATTTCCGGTTGGCCTTCGACGTCGGCCTTGTTGGCGAAGTACAGGTAACGGCGATTGGCCTGGCTTTCGCCGGCGAATGCTGCCTTGAGATTCTCGTGCGTCTTGGTTCCCTTCAGGCTCGGCATTGCAGTCTCCCGGTATTTGCTTGCTGCGTGCAAACCCGCCGGCCCGCGCAATGCAGTGCCGGACGTTTTGCGAGATTAGCCCAGCGAGATGAGCAGGGCCAATTGCGGAAACGTATCTCACTGATAGAGGTCAACTATCGATTCGATTGAAGCGAGACGCGTTCTCATCGCGGTTCGGCCAGAGATAAAAGAGGGGCGAGCGGGAAGCGTGAGAAGGGGGAGCGGGAAGGATTCGTCTGGGCCGATTCAAGCGGCGCCGCCGGGCAGCGAAGGCAGGTCGAGCCGCGCCTGCAGACCGCCCTCGGCGGGCAGGGCCAGGACCAGTTGTCCTCCGTAGCGACGGGCGATCCGGTCGGTGATGGCCAGCCCGAGCCCGGCGCCGCCCGTGTCGCCGCGCTCGCTGTCGAGACGCTCGAACGGGCGCATCAAGCGCTCGAGTTGTTCGGGCGGCACGCCCGGACCTTCGTCCGTGACGCTGATGGCGATGCCCTTCGACGTCGCGTCGGCCCGCACATCGACGCGCGTCACCCCGTCGGCGCTGCACCCGTAGCGCAACGCGTTGTCGATCAGGTTGCTCAGCGTGCGAGTCAGGTCGGTCGGGCTGCCGCGCCATTGGGAGGCATCGCCGGACTCGATGCCGAGTTCCAGAGCCCCCGACTGCACGGCCGGGCGATAGGCGGCCGCAACGGTACCGAGCACGGCAGGCACGTCGACGGTCTCGATGCGCGTCGGCTGTCCGATACGTGCGTATTCGACGAACTGGCCGACGATCCGGTCGATCCGCTCGATGTCGCTGGTCATCGCTTCGTGCTGGGTCGGATCGAGGTGCGCGAGTTCGATTTCCATCCGCAGGCGTGCGAGCGGGCTGCGGATGTCGTGCGAGATGCCGGCCAGTGCCAGCGTGCGGTCGCGTTCGAGCGTCGCGAGTTCCGCGGTCATCCGGTTGAAGCGCCGGTTCAGCGCCGCGATCTCGGTCGGGCCGTCTTCAGCCAGCGCCGGCGGGCGCTCGCCGCGCGAAATCGCGCCGAGCGCTCGCGCGAGCGCGGCCAGCGGCCGGTTGACCACGCGCGACAGCAGCAGCGCGCCGAGCAGCGACAGCGACAGCGCCAGTGCGCCGAGCAGTTGCCAGCTCGGGCCGAACTGCCTTTCGATGCGCGCACGGGGCAGCACCAGCCAGTAGGCGTCGCCTTCGATGCCGAAGCTGATCCAGACGCCGTCGACGCCGTTGACGCGGCCGGCGACTTGTGTCGGCTCGCCGAGCAACTGGCGCAGCAGCGGCTCGATCGCACGCAGCCGCGCGCCGGTCGCGGCGCTGTTGATCCGGTCGCCGGGTTCGAGCGGCAGGATGCGTACGCCTTCGTTGCGTGCCAGCTCATCCAGCAGCGCGAGACGCCGCTCGGCGTCGGCGCTCACCAGCGCCGAGCGCGTCAGGTTCAGTACCGTCGCGATCTCCCAAGCGAGCCGCTGCTCCGGCGCGGGGTCCAGCATCCGCGCGATCGTCAGCGTCGCCGCCAGGCTTGCGACGATCAGCGTGGCAAGCATCAGGAAGGTGCGCCAGAACAGGCTGATGCGGGGCATCCGGGCGGGCGCGGGCACGGTGGGCGGAATCGTCTCGGTGTTGCGGCAGACCTTCTGTGGAGCGCCTGCCGTTGTGGTGTTTTCGAGAGCCGGTCAGTCGCCGTCGGGCACGAATACGTAGCCGACGCCCCAGACCGTCTGGATGTAGCGCGGTTGCTGCGGATCGGCCTCGAGCAGCTTGCGCAGCCGCGAGACCTGGACGTCGAGGCTTCGGTCGTAGGCGCCGTACTCGCGTCCGCGGGCCAGCGCCATCAGTTTCTCGCGCGATAGCGGCGAGCGCGGGTGCCGGACCAGCGTCTTGAGCACCGAAAACTCGCCGGAAGTCAGCGGCACCGGCTCGCCGTCGCGCGTCAGCGCCCGGGTCGCCAGGTTCAGCACGAACGGGCCGAAGGCGACCTCGGCCGGTTCGGCCGACGGCGCACCGGGCAGCTCCGGCGGTGGCTGTCTGCGCAGCACCGCGTGGATCCGGGCCAGCAGTTCGCGCGGATTGAAGGGTTTGGGCAGGTAGTCGTCGGCACCCACTTCGAGGCCGATGATTCGGTCGACGTCGTCGCCGCGCGCGGTCAACATGATGATCGGCGTGCGCTCGCCGGCGCCGCGCAGGCGGCGTGCGATCGACAGGCCGTCTTCGCCGGGCAGCATCAGGTCGAGCACGATCAGGTCGAAA
>CALLYQ010000225.1 GCA_937858875.1 uncultured Lautropia sp.
ACTGGATGGCCGAGCATCACAACATGACCGGCATCGCGAGCGCGGCCACCTCGGTGGTGATCGGGCATGTGGCCGGCGGCACGAAGACGATGCGCGTGGGCGCCGGGGGCGTGATGTTGCCGAACCATTCGCCGCTCGTCATCGCCGAGCAGTTCGGCACGCTCGAGTCGCTGTACCCCGGGCGCATCGATCTCGGGCTCGGCCGCGCGCCGGGCACCGACCAGGCGACGATGCGCGCGCTGCGCCGCGACCATCACTCGGCCGACACGTTCCCGAACGACGTGCTCGAGCTGCAGGCCTACTTCGAGCCGGTGCAGCCGGGGCAGCGCATTCGTGCGGTGCCCGGCGCCGGCCTGCGGGTGCCGCTGTGGATCCTCGGCTCGAGCCTGTACGGCGCACAGCTCGCCGCGCATCTGGGGCTGCCGTACTCGTTCGCCTCGCATTTCGCGCCCGACGCGCTTCACCATGCGTTCCAGGTCTATCGCGAGCGCTTCCAGCCATCGGCGCAGCTCGACCGGCCCTATGCGATGCCCGGGATCAACGTCGTGGCCGCCGAGACCGACGAAGAGGCGCGCTGGCTGTTCACGAGCATCCAGCAGCGCTTCGTCGACATGATCCGCAATCGACGCGGGCAGCTTTCGCCGCCGATCGACGACATCGAGGACTACTGGTCGCCGGCCGAGAAGGCGCAGGTTTCGCGGATGCTCGTCTGTTCGTTCGTGGGTTCGAAGGAGACCTTGCAGCGCGAACTGCAGGCGTTCGTCGAGCAGACGGGCGCCGACGAGCTGATGGTGGCCTCGGCGATCCACGATCAGGCGGCGCGGCTGCGGTCCTACGAGATTCTCGCCGAGGCCGGCACGGCGCTGCGGCGCTGACCGGAGCGCTGACGCGACCGTGGATTCACGAACGCTGCCGCCCGCGCGGCAGGACAATGAGCGAATGACAGAGAAACAGCCGACCGAACACCTGCTCCACGTCGCCGCTGGCAGCTTCGAGGCGGCCCGGCAGGTGTCGACGCTGCCGGAAGGCCATCGCTCTCGCAGGCTTCATGGGCATGGCTTCGTTGCCGGCGTCCGCGCGCGGCTGCCGGCGGGCTGGGCGGCGTTTCCAGGCGGCGAACTCGACTCGCTGCGCGAGCGGGTCGAGCGGACGGTGGCGCCCCTGGACTACCGCTCGCTGAACGATCTGCTGGCGCAGCCGACCGACGAGAACCTCGCGCGCTGGGTCGGCCGCCATATCGACGTACCCGGGGTCGCGCAGGTCGGCGTGCTGAGCACGCCGCATTCCGGCGTCGACCTCGATCGCCGCGGCCACGCGCATGTCTGGCGGCGCTATCGTTTCGAGGCTGCGCACCAGCTCACTGCGGTGCCGGACGGCCACAAATGCGGCCGGATGCACGGTCATGGCTTCGAAGTGATCCTGCACGCCGACCAGGATCTCGGCACCCGCGACCTGTCGATCGACTACGAACACCTCGACGACTGCTGGGCGCCGCTGCATGCGCAGTTCGACCGTGCCTGCCTCAACGACATTCCGGGGCTCGAGAACCCGACCAGCGAATGCATCGCGAGCTGGATCTGGGAGCGGCTGAAGCCGCTGCTGCCCGAGCTGTCCTGGGTCACCGTCTACGAGACCGCGAGCTGCGGTGCGAACTACGACGGCCGGCACTACCGGATCTGGAAGGACTTCGGGCTGGACAGCGCGGTGCGGCTGATGCACGCCCCCCACGGGGATCCGCGCCGGCGCATCCACGGCCACAGCTACACGCTGCGGCTGCATCTGTGCGCGCCGCTCGACCTCGTGCGCGGCTGGACCGTCGACTTCGGCGACGTCAAGGCGCTGTTCGCTCCGGTGTTTCGCGAGATCGACCATCAGCCGCTGTACGAACTGCCGGGCGTCGAAGACAACGACGCCGCGAGCCTGGCGCGCTGGATCAGGCGCCGCGCGCACCCGATGCTGCCGCAGATCGACCGGATCGACCTGTACGAAACACGCGGCTGCGGTGCGATCCTGTCCTGGGGCGACGACGGCCCGGCGCTACCGCTGTGAGCCCGACGGACTACCGCGCGCTTCGCGAACCGCAACGAGACCGATGAGCTATAGCGTCAAGGAAATCTTCTACACGCTGCAGGGCGAAGGCGCTCAGGCTGGCCGCCCGGCCGTGTTCTGCCGCTTTGCCGGCTGCAACCTGTGGACCGGCCGCGAACAGGATCGCGACAGGGCGGTCTGCCGCTTCTGCGACACCGACTTCGTCGGCACCGACGGGCAGGGCGGCGGCAAGTTCGCGTCGGCTGCCGAACTGGCGCGAGCGGTGGCCGCGCGCTGGCCGGACGGCGATGACTCGGGTCGCCGCTACGTCGTCTGTACCGGCGGCGAGCCGTTGCTGCAGCTCGACGAGCCGCTGGTCGAGGCTTTTCACGCCGAGGGCTTCGAGGTGGCCGTCGAGACCAACGGGACGCAACCGGCGCCCAAGGGGCTCGACTGGATCTGCGTGAGCCCGAAGGCCGACGCGCCGATCGTGCTGCGCGCCGGCAACGAGCTGAAGCTCGTCTACCCGCAAGTCGAAGCGATGCCCGGGCGCTTCGAATCGCTGGATTTCGAGCACTTCTTCGTGCAGCCGATGGACGGCCCGGAGCGCGAGCGCAACACGCGCGCAGCGATCGACTGGTGTCTCGCGCATCCGAAATGGCGGCTCAGCATGCAGACCCACAAGTATCTGGGCATCGACTGAAACCGGGCTCCCGGTAACGACGAAACCGGGGGCGAAACCAGGGAGATCTCCGATGTCGACGATCGCTACCCGCTCCGAGCCCGAATCCGATCCGCGCGTGCGCGCCGTCTTCGACGACATCCGCGCGACGCGCAAGTCGGACTTCGTCAACAACTTCTGGCGCTACCTCGCCTTCGATCCGGATCTGCTCGAACGGACCTGGGCCGAGGCCAAGGCCGTGATGGCAGGGCCATCGGCACTCGATCCGCTGACCAAGGAGCTGCTCTACATCGCTGTTTCGGCGACGAACGGCTGCTCGTATTGCGTGCACTCGCATACGGCGGCGGCGCGTGCCAAAGGGATGAGCGACGAGCAGCATGCGGACCTGCTGCGCGTGATCGCGCTGGCGGCGAAGACGAACCAGCTCGCGACGGCGCTGCAGGTTCCGGTGGACGCGGCCTTCGATGCGGATCGCTTCGACGGCTGAAACCCGCCGCGCGCTCTTCGCCCGGCGCGGGTATCCTCGTTCCCAACAACCATCAGGAGGAGACCGATGCCAGCATTCCTGCGCGCCGTTGCGTTTGCGATGGCCCTGATCGGCGGCGCTGCGACCGCCGTTGCCCAGCCGCTCGCGGGCGGTACGCTGAGGATCGTCGTGCCCTACGGGCCGGGTGGCTCGTCCGACCGTGCGGCGCGCCTGCTGGCCGACGGATTGTCCAGCAGGATCGGCGTACCTGTCGTCGTCGAGAACCGGGCCGGTGCCGGAGGCCGGCTTGCGGCCCAGCAGGTCAGGAACGAGGGGAACTCGAACACGCTGATCCTCGCGAACCCGGCGATCATGGTCGTGGCGCCGATGGTCTTTCCCGACGCCGGCTATGACCCGGACAAGGACTACGTGCCGGTCTCGCAGGTGACCAACTACGAGTTCGCGGTGGCCGTCGGCGAAGCCGTGCCGGTGCGCGAGTTCAGCCACCTGCTCGCCTGGATGAAGGCCAATCCCGAGAAGGCCAGCATCGCGGTTCCTGCGACCGGCAGCCTGCCGCACTTCTTTGCACTGATGCTGGGTGAGCGCACCGGCGTCGAGGCTCCGGTGATCGGTTATCGCGGTTCGGCGTCGGTGCTGACCGACCTGATCGGCGGTCACGTGCCGATGGCCGTCGATACGCTGGACACGATCGAACCGCAGCATGCGGGCAAGAAGATCCGGATGCTGGCGGTGTCGGGCGAGCGGCGTTCGCCGGCTTCGCCCGATGTGCCGACCTTTCGCGAGATCGGCATCGACCTGACGGCCACCGGCTGGAACACGCTGTTCGCGCCGGCCACGATGCCGGCCGACAAGGTGCGCCGGCTTTCCGAGGCGGTCGCGCAGACGATGCGCGACGAGACGCTGCGCGAACGCTTCGTCGGTGCGAACATGGTGCCGGTGTCGTCGACGGCCACGCAGACCGCCGAAGCGCTGAAGGCCTACCATGCGCAGTGGGAGCCGGTCGTCAGGCGATCGGGCTACAAGCCATGACACGGGCCGTTCGCAACGTCCTGTTCATCATGTGCGACCAGCTCAGGTGGGACCACCTGGGCTGCTACGGCCATCCGTGGTTGAAGACGCCGAACATCGACGCGCTGGCCGCGCGCGGCGTGCGCTTCGACCGCGCATTCGTGAACAGCGGCGTCTGCGGCCCGTCGCGGATGAGCTACTACACCGGCCGGTATCCGGGCAGCCACGGCGCGACCTGGAATCGCGTTCCGCTGCCGATCGGCGAGGTCACGCTCGGCGAATACCTGCGTGGGGCGGGTCGCAAGCTCGTGCTGGCCGGCAAGACGCACGTGATGGTCGACAAGGACGGCCTGTCGCGGCTGCGCATCGAAGGCGACTCCGAACTCGGCGAACTGCTGTCGCGCGGCGGCTTCGAGGAGATCGATCGCTACGACGGCCATCACGCGCCCGGCGACGAGAGCGGCTACCCGGCGTTCCTGCGCCGGCACGGCTACGACAGTGTCGACCCGTGGAGCGACTACGTGATCTCCGGCGTCGACGCGCAAGGCAAGGTGGTGAGCGGCTGGCACATGCGCAATGTCCACCTGCCGTCGCGCGTGCGCGCCGAGCACTCCGAAACCGCCTACATGACCGACCAGGCGCTCGGCTTCATGCAGCAGATGGGCGATACGCCCTGGGTGCTGCACCTGAGCTACGTGAAGCCGCACTGGCCGTACATGGCGCCTGCGCCTTACCACGCGCTCTATACCCCCGAGCAATGCCTGCCGGTCGTTCGCAGCGACGCTGAACTGCGCGACCAGCATCCGGTCGTGGCTGCCTACCGCGAGAGCGAGGAGAGCCGCAGCTTCCAGAGGGACGAGTGCATCCGCACCGTGCGCCCGGCCTACCAGGGTCTGATCCACCAGCTCGACGACGAGCTCGGCCGTCTGTTCGACTTCATGGACCGGCGTGGACTGTTCGACGAAACGCTGGTCGTGTTCACGTCCGACCATGGCGACTTCCTCGGCGATCACTGGCTCGGCGAGAAGGAGCTGTTCCACGATACGGTGCAGCGCGTGCCCTTCATCGTCTGCGATCCCGACGAGGCCGCACGGGGCAGGCGCGGCAGCGTCGAAGATGCCTTCGTCGAAGGCGTCGACGTGGCTCCGACGGTCCTCGATGCGCTGGGCCTCGAGATCCCCGCCCACCGGATCGAAGGCATGAGCTTGCTGCCCTTGCTGCGTGGCGGCGATGCGGCGCGCAAGCCCGCGGTCTTCTCCGAACTCGACTACAGCTTCAAGGCGGCACGCCTTCGGCTCGGCCGCCCCGTCGACCGGTGCTACGCATGGTCGGTGCGCACCGATCGCTGGCGCTACGTCCATTGGCTCGATGCGCCCGAGCAACTGTTCGACCTGCAGGCCGATCCCGAGGAGTTTCACGATCTCGGGCGCGACGAAAGCAGCGCCGCCGTGCGGCGCGAACTGCGCGAGACCTTGCTCGACTGGTTCGCGCGCCGCAAGCGCCGGACTTCGGTGAGCCACGCGTTCGTCGAGGCCGGCACGAACCGGCACAAGCAGGCCGGCGTGTTCTTCGGGCAGTGGTGAGTCCATCGTTCCATTCGCGCCATCCGCGCGCTGTCCCGCGCGAGCGCGCCGGATTAAGCTGACGGCGAAAACCAGGAGGAGGATTTCGGCATGGCAAGAACCCCGAACCTGCAGGGCGAAGCGGCACTCGGCCCGCTCGATTCGCGCTACGTCGACGTCGAATCGCTGCCCTGGAAACCGACGCCGACGCCCGGCGTGGAAATGAAGATCCTGCTCGAGGAGCCCGAAACCGGCCTGCTGACGGCGCTTTTCCGCTGGGAGCCCGGCTCGCAGCTCGACCTGCACGAGCACGTGGAGATCGAGCAGACCTTCGTGCTCGAAGGCAGCATCGTCGACGAAGAAGGCGAGGTGCGCGCCGGCAATTACGTCTGGCGACCGAAGGGCAACCGGCACGTCGCGCGCTCGCCGGACGGGGCGCTGGTGCTGTCCTTCTTCCTGCGGCCCAACAAGTTCCTGGACGGCGACCTCGCCGGCAAGGAACTGAAGTAGAACGCCGATGTTCCATCACGTGGTGCTGATGGCGTTCACGGCAGACGCCGACCAGGCCTTCCTCGATCGTGTCGAGGCATTCGCCGACGAGATCCGCCGCACGGCCCGGAACCTGGATCGCTACGAGTTTCGCCGCAACATCGCGTCGCGCAGCGAGGGCCTCGACTGGGCCGTCTTCGGCAGCTTCGCCAGCAGCGCCGACCACGACGCCTACCAGGTGTCCGACGCCCACCAGCGGATGAAGGCCTACATGACCCCGTTCATCGCACGCATCGTCGTCTGCGACATCGACGAGGACCTCGGATGAGTGGCAGCGCTTCGGGCTTCGCGCACGATCCTGCCGACCGGCATGCCGGGGACCCCGCGGCCGGCAGCCCGCTCGGCCGCTTCCTGGAGCAGCACGGGCTTGCCAGCTACGAGGCGCTGTGCGAGCGCGCCGCCGCCGACCCCGACTGGTTCTGGCCTGCGGTCATGGCCTTCCACCGGCTGCACTTCTTCCGGCCGTTCGACCAACTGCTCGACGTCTCGAAGGGCCCGCAATGGGCGCAGTGGTGCCTGGGCGGCACGACGAACCTGGCCTGGAACTGCCTGGACCGCACGATCGCTTCCGGGCGCGGCGAACACCCGGCGATCGAATGGGAGGGCGAGAACGGCGAGCGCCGCCTGCTCGACTATCGCGAGCTTGCGAGCCTGTCGCGTCGCGCGTCGGGCGGCCTGCATGATCTCGGAGTCGGCCGCGGCGACGTGGTCGGGCTCTACATGCCGATGCTGCCCGAGACGATCGCCGCCTACCTGGCGATCGTCGGTATCGGGGCGATCGCGCTGCCCATGTTTTCGGGCTTCGGCCCGCAAGCGATCGCCGAGCGCCTGGCCGACGCCGAGGCAAAGGCGGTCGTCACGGCCGACTTCAGCTGGCGACGCGGCAAGCGTATCGAGATGCTCGACGCCATCGATGCGGCCGCCGGGTCGGTGCCTTCGCTGCAGCATGTGATCGTCGTCGAGCGCGAGCCGGGCAAGGCCCGCTTCGAGTCCACTGGCCGCCATCGCGCCTGGCGCGAACTGATTGCCGATGCCGCCGAGATGGCGCCGGTCGAGCTGCCGGCCGAAACGACGGCAATGATCGTCTATACCTCGGGCACCACCGGCAAGCCCAAGGGCACCGTGCACACGCACTGCGGCTTCATGACGAAGGCCGCGCTCGATTTCGGGCTGGTCCTCGACCTGCGGCCCGAAGACCGGCTGCTGTGGATGAGCGACATGGGCTGGCTGACCGGCCCGATCCTGGCCGTGGCGGTGCCGCTGGTCGGCGCCACGATGCTGCTCGCCGAAGGGGTGCCCGACCATCCCGAGCCGGGGCGGCTCTGGCGGCTCGTGCAGGACTACCGGATCAGCTATCTGGGTGTCGCGCCGACGATGATCCGCGCGTTCATGCAGCAGCCGGACAATCCCGCCGGGCGCTACGCACTGGACAGCTTGCGCGTCAGCGCGGCGACCGGCGAGCCCTGGACGCCCGAAGCCTGGAGCTGGTTCCGCAAGGAGATCGGTCGCGAACGGGTGCCCTTGCTCAACTACTCGGGCGGCACCGAGATCGGCGGGGGCATCGTCGCCGGCACCGTGCTGCACCCGGACATCGAGCCTTGCGCATTCGCCGGTCCGATCCCCGGCATGGGGGCGGTCGTCGTCGACGAGGCCGGGCGGCCGGTGGGCAGCGGCGAAGTCGGCGAGCTGGCGCTGACCACGCCGTCGATCGGGCTCACGCGCGGCTTCTGGCGCGATCCCGATCGCTACATCGAGAGCTACTGGTCGAAGCTGCCCGGGCTGTGGGTGCACGGCGACTTCGCGTCGATCGACGCGCGCGGCTTCTGGTACATCCATGGCCGTTCCGACGACACGATCAAGATCGCCGGCAAGCGCACGGGCCCGGCTGAAATCGAAGGCGTGCTGCTGGCGACCGGCCGGCTCGCCGAAGCGGCGGCCGTCGGCCTGCCCGATCCGGTCAAGGGCGCGACGGTCGTCTGCGTCTGCGTGCCGGCCCGCGGTGTTGCGCCCGGGCCGGAGGTCGCTGCCGAACTGCGCGAAGCCGTCGTCGCGGCGCTCGGCTCTTCGTTCCGGCCCGGCGAGCTGCTGTTCGTCGCCGATCTGCCGAAGACGCGAACGATGAAGATCATGCGCCGGCTCGTGCGATCGCTGCTGCTGCAGGAGCCGACCGGCGATCTTTCGGGTCTCGTGAATCCCGAGTCGCTGGCCGAACTGAAGACGCTGGCGGCGCGCATCGGCGCAGCGGCCGGCGGCGTAGCGCAGGACCGGGCCTGATCGCGGCACGCGATCGAATCGGGTGTTCGAACAACGAGGAGGAGATGGCAATGAAACCGAAATGCAGGATCCTGGCGACGGCGGCTTGCCTGGTGCTCGGGCTGGCGTCGGCCGGCGGCGCGCTTGCCGAAAAGGTCACCTTCGGCGTGCTCACCGACATGAGCGGAACCTTTTCCGACCTGTCGGGCGCAGGCTCGGTCGAGGCCGCACGGCTCGCGATCGAGGACTTCGGCGGCTCGGTGCTCGGCGAGAAGATCGAACTGATCTCGGCCGATCATCAGCACAAGCCCGAGGTCGGCCTGAACATCGCGCGTCAATGGCTGGATCGCGACGGTGTCGACGTGATCCTCGACGTGCCGAACTCCGGGATCGCCCTGGCGGTCGCCAACCTGGTCAAGGAGAAGAACAAGATCGCGATCTACGCGAGCGCTGCGACCGACCGGCTTACCGAGGATTCCTGCACCGGTTCCGGCCTGCACTGGACTTTCGACACCTACTCGCAGACGCAGGCGGCGGCGCAGGCGCTGATCGGCCGCGGCCTCGACAAGTGGTTCCTGCTGGTCGCCGACTACGCCTATGGCCACAGCATGGAAAAGGCGATGCGCGAGGCGGTGGCCGAGCACAAGGGCGCGATCGTCGGGTCGGTGCGCCACCCGCTGGGCACGATGGACTTCTCGTCGTTCCTGATGCAGGCGCAGGCATCGAAGGCCAACGTCGTCGCACTGGCCAGCGGCGGCAACGATACGATCACCGGGATCAAGCAGGGGCGCGAGTTCGGCCTGCAGGACAGCGGCATCCGGATGACGAGCCTGCTGACCTTCATCACCGACATCCACGCGCTCGGCTTGCAGGACATGCAGGGACTGCAGTTCATGGTTCCGTACTACTGGGACATGGACGACAAGAGCCGCGACTTCGCGAAGCGCTTCTTCGATCGGATGAACAAGATGCCCGGCGAGGCCCAGGCCGGCGTCTACTCCGGGGTGCTGCACTACCTGAAGGCCGTGCAGGCGGTGGGCAGCAAGGACCAGCAGAAGGTGCTCGAGAAGATGCGCGAGCTGCCGGTCGAAGACATGTTCTCGCGCAACGGCCGCTTGCTGCCGAACGGGCGGATGATCCACGACATGTACCTGGTCGAGGTCAAGTCGCCCGGCGAGTCGAAGTATCCGTGGGACTACTACAAGATCCTGGCCACGGTGCCGGCCGAGCAGGCCTTTCGCAGGCTGGCAGACTCGGCTTGCCCATTGACGAAGAAGTGAGCGGACGCCGATGACCGACCCGAGCCCGAACGCCTGGTCCGAACCCGTCCCGGCCGGACCGGGCGCCGGCGACGACAGCGGCCGCACGCGCGTCGTCGAATCGGGGCGGCGCCTGTCCAGGTCGGTGGCCACGGCGAACCTGCCGGTTTCGCGGGCGTCGACGGTGTTGTTCGATTCGCTGGCGCAGGCCGAATCGGCGGGCCGGGCGGCCGCGCGCGGCGAGCGCCACGCCACGACCTACGGCACGGCCGGCACGCCAACGACGATGGCGCTGATGGACGCGCTGGCCGAAGTCGAGGCGCCGGGCCATGATTGCCGGGCCGCGCTGATGCCGTCGGGGCTGTCGGCGATCACGACGGCGCTGTTCACTTACCTGTCGCCCGGCGATCACATGCTGGTCGCCGATTCGGTCTACGGCCCGATGCGGGCCTTCTGCGACGGCATGCTCGCGCGCTACGGCGTGCGCACCGAGTACTACGATCCGCTGGTCGGCGCCGGCATCG
>CALLYQ010000226.1 GCA_937858875.1 uncultured Lautropia sp.
AAGGTCGCGAAGGCCGGAAGCCGCGCCAGCAGGTAGGCGCGCTGGACGGCGCGCTGCGGCTCGATCCGCAACCAGTTGTAGCAGCCCAGGTGCTTGCCCGCCGGCGTACGCGCGAGCTTGGCCAGCGTGACGGGGTCGAGCGCCGATTCGATCAGCGCCGAGATCCTCGAGTCGACCGCTGCCTCGCGCAGGTCGATCGAACGCAGCACGCGGCCGTAGAAGGCGACGTCGATCAGTTCGTTGCGCAATGCCTCGCGCAGCTTGGCCAGGAAGTCCGGATAGCGGCCGGCGTGATCGAACAGCGACTGCCCGACGCCGGGTTCCAGCCGGTGCTCGCGTGCCAGGTGTCGCGCCCAGTCGTCGCCCTGCAGTTCGAGCACGGTGAGCATCTCGCGGGCCAGCGCGTCGAACAGCAGATCGAGCGTCCGCACGTCCGCGCCCGGCTCGCCTGCCCGTGCCGCTTTCTCCGCCGTGCCGGTGCCGGAAGTTTCGCTGCGCGCGAGCAACTCCACCAGCAGGCTCAGCGTTCGGTCGGTCAGCAGCGCGCGGAAGTCGTGGACCAGCCCGTCGCGGTCGACGCCGAGGAAGCGCACGTTCATCGCCCAGGCGCGCGTCAACTGGCCGAAGATCGGGTTGGCCATCAGCGAGAGCCGCGAGGCGAGCGGCAGCGTCAGCACGAACAGGCGCCAGTCGGAAGACGGGTTGCGGAAGACCAGCGCGCGCGGGCTCTCGCAGTAGCTGGGGGCGAGCCAGGCCAGCTCGGGCCCGGTGGTGCCGATGTCCTGCAGTTCGGCGTCGATCGGAAATGCGTCGACGCGCAGCGACTCGTGTCCTGTCGTCAATGGAAAGTCCGGTGAAAAGGTTCAGCGGCCGGCCGGGAATGCCGGCTGCCGCGCCAGGCACGGCGGAGGTCGGCTCAGTCTGCGCGCTTGGCGAAGAACAGCAGGCCCGCTCCGAGCGCCAGCATCGCGAAGGCCACCATCGTGCGGGCGACGGAACCTCGCCAGGCGGCTTCGACCGCGAACAGGATGCCGGCCGCCACGACGATGCGCGCAGTACCCGCAGTGCGCTGCGACGGGGTGAGCCGGGACGGGCCGAGCCGTGTCATCGGTACATCGATCTGAAAAAACGGGCGAAACCGCCGACATGTTCATCCTACCTGCGCGATCGCTCGCTTGCACGCTTGCCGGAGCGCAGATCAGTGATATTCGCCGCTGCGGCATCGATGCTGCACTGCGGGCTGTTTCCGGAATGCTCAGGAGCCTCGGTGTAACATCGCCCGCATACCCCGCCCCAGGGGTGCCTGCGCCCGGCCCGGGTTGACCGCCGGGCTTGCGATGTGCCCCTTGCCAGCGTGCCGGACTTTGCATTGACTTCACGGAGACCTCCCCTTATGAATCATCCCGTTTCCGGCGTCGCGCAGTTGCGCGACGGGGACACCGCGAAACTGGCCACGCGCCTGGGGGCACCGTCCTGGGCCGGACATCGGCAACTGCTGGAGTGGGTCGACGAGATCGCCTCGCGCACGCGGCCGGCGCGCATCCATTGGTGCGATGGTTCGAAGGAGGAATACGACCGCCTGTGCGAACAGATGGTCGCCGCCGGCACGATGCGGCGGCTGAACCCGGCCAAGCGCCCGAACTCCTACCTGGCCTGGTCGGATCCCAGCGACGTCGCGCGCGTCGAAGACCGCACCTTCATCTGCTCCGAGACCGAGGATGACGCGGGCCCGACCAACAACTGGATGGCGCCGGCCGAGATGCGCGCCACGCTCGACGAGCTGTTCGACGGCTGCATGGCCGGGCGCACGATGTACGTGATCCCGTTTTCGATGGGGCCGCTGGGCAGCCACATCGCGCATGTCGGCGTCGAACTGAGCGATAGCCCCTACGTCGCCGCCAGCATGCGCACGATGACGCGGATGGGCCGCGCCGCCTGCGAGGTGCTCGGCACCGACGGCGAGTTCGTACCCTGCGTGCATTCGGTCGGCAAGCCGCTGTCGGCCGGCGAGAAGGACGTGCCCTGGCCTTGCAACCCGACCAAGTACATCGTGCATTTCCCCGAGACGCGCGAAAACTGGTCCTACGGTTCGGGCTACGGCGGCAACGCGTTACTGGGCATCGCGTCGACGATGGGGCGGCAGGCGGCCGAGGTCGACCGCAAGGGCTGGCTGGCCGAGCACATGCTGATCCTCGGGCTCACGTCGCCGGAAGGCAAGAAATATCACGTGGCGGCGGCCTTTCCGTCAGCCTGCGGCAAGACGAATTTCTCGATGCTGATCCCGCCCAAGGCCCTCGGCGGCTGGAAGGTCACGACGATCGGCGACGACATCGCCTGGATCAAGCCGCACGCCGACGGCCGGCTCTATGCGATCAACCCGGAAGCCGGCTATTTCGGCGTCGCGCCGGGCACCAACGACGAGACGAACTTCAACTGCATGGCCTCGCTGCGCGAGAACACCGTCTTCACGAACGTCGCGCTGACCGACGACGGCGACGTCTGGTGGGAGGGCATGACGAAAGCGCCGCCGGCCCACCTGATCGATTGGCAAGGCAAGGACTGGACGCCCGAAGACGGCAAGGCGGGGCGCAAGGCTGCGCATCCGAATGCGCGCTTCACCGTCGCGGCCACGCAGAATCCGGTCATCGACCCGGACTGGGACAGCGTCGACGGCGTGCCGATCGACGCCTTCGTGTTCGGCGGCCGGCGCTCGACGACGGTGCCGCTGGTCACCGAAGCGCGCAACTGGGTCGAAGGCGTGTACATGGCCGCGACAATGGGTTCCGAGACGACGGCCGCACAGGCCGGCGCCACCGGTGTCGTGCGCCGCGACCCCTTCGCGATGCTGCCCTTCTGCGGCTACCACATGGGCGACTACTTCGCCCACTGGCTGCGGATGGGCCGCGAACTGCAGGCCGAAGGCGCGCAGCTGCCGGCGATCTTCTGCGTCAACTGGTTCCGCACCGACGACAACGGCAAGTTCGTCTGGCCGGGCTTCGGCGAGAACATGCGCGTGCTGAAGTGGATGATCGAGCGGATCGAAGGCCGCGCCGGGGGCGTCGAGCACCTGTTCGGCACGACGCCGCGTTACGAGGACATGGAGTGGGACGGGCTCGCGTTCCCTCAGCGTGATTTCGAGCGGATCACGTCGATCGACAAGACCGCCTGGGAGCGCGAATTCGAGCTGCATGCCGAGCTGTTCGACAGGCTGGGCGAGCGGCTGCCGGAGGAATTGCGCGAGGTGAAGGCGCGGCTGCGCGAGCGGCTGGGCTGAGATTCGTGTCCAGCTCGACAACGGATGAGGTGAAACCAGATGGCCACGCAAGCTGAAGCCGGGAGCAAGCAATCGACGGGCGGCACCGTCAAGAGCGAGCGCCGCGGCAATGTCACGATCCTGTCGCTGTGCTATCCGGAACGGCGCAATGCGCTGTCGATGCCGCTGCGTGCGGTCTTCGCCGAGCAGTTGCAGGCGGCGATGGACGACCCGGAGTGCCGGGCCATCGTGCTGACCGGCGAAGGCGCGCATTTCTGCTCCGGCGGCGACATCTCCGGCTTCGGCGATGTCACGCCGCCGGCCGGGCGGTCCCGGATGCAGAGCATCCATCGCGTCGTGCGCATGCTCGTGCGCGGCGAGAAGCCGGTCATCGCTGCGGTCGAGGGGCACGCAGCCGGCGCGGGCCTGTGCATCGCGGCCTGCTGCGACATCGTCGTGGCTTCGCGCGACGCGAAATTCTCTTGCACATTCAACAAGGTCGGGCTGCTGCCCGACCTCGGCGGGCTCTGGGCCGTGCCGCTGCGGATGGGCCTGGGCCGCAGCAAGATGCTGATGATGAGCGGTCGCGTGCTCGACGGCGAGACGGCCAGCCGGCAGGGGCTGGTCGACGAAGTCTGCGAACCGGGCAAGGCGCTGGAGACCGCGCTCGAACTGGCCGGTGAGATCGCCGCCAACGCGCCGCTGTCGCACGGCCTGATCAAGTCGGCGCTCGCGCGCGGACCGATGCCGCTGGAGGACCTGCTCGCGCTCGAGGTCGATGCGCAGGCGGTGCTGTTCGGCAGCGAGGATTTCAAGGAGGGCACGACTGCCTTCCTGGAGAAGCGCAAGCCGGCTTTCAGGGGCCGGTGAACTTCATTCGCCGGGGCACTTCGGCGTCCGGTGCCTGACCGGCTCGCCTCGAAGCGAGCGACGAGGCATGCGGCTCACGGTTTGCGCAGGTAGTAATCCTCGTCGAACAGCTTGACTGCGTCCGGCACGAAAACGACCAGCAGCGTGGTCATCATGCCCTCGAGCCAGGTTTCTCCGGCTGACAGCAGCACCGCGTAAGGGAGCATCGTCTGCCAGTAGCCGTGGCCGGCGGGTGCGTCGACGAACAGCGCACCGAGCGCGGCGGCAAGCACCAGCGGCAGCGTGTAGCAGACGAACAGGCCGAGGAAGGCGGGCCCGAGCAGGAACACGAACAGGTTCGGCGGCAACCAGCGCCGGCAGGCCGAGGCCACGAACCAGATCAGCCAGGCTGGCGCGATGCCGAGCAGCAGCAGCGGCAGCGCCGGGTTGCGGCCGCTGGACAGCGCCTCGAGCAGGTAGATCGCAGCGAGCGAGACGACGGCGCGCGGGTAGCCGAGCAACAGGCCGAGCCAGGCCGCTCCCAGGTACTGCAGCATCAGGCCGCTCGGGAGCGTGACGGTCATCTGGCGTGCGACGAGCACCATCGCGGTGGCCATCAGCCAGA
>CALLYQ010000227.1 GCA_937858875.1 uncultured Lautropia sp.
ATGACGGACAATCAACCCGGCAGGAGTATTCAGATGGCCTTCGAGACGTCTTCCCGTGCTCAACAGATCCGCGAGCAATTGCTCGCCTTCATGGACGAGCGCATCTATCCCAACGAGGAGCGCTACTGGAAGGAGGCGGAAGACCAAGGACCCTGGAACGTGCTGCCGGTCGTCGAGGAACTGAAGCCGAAGGCGAAGGCGGCCGGGCTCTGGAACCTGTTCATGCCGGGCACCGAGCACGGCGGGGCCGGCTTGAACAACCTCGACTACGCGCCGCTGTGCGAAATCATGGGCCGTACGCACCTGGCCCCCGAAGTCTTCAACTGCTCGGCCCCCGATACCGGGAACATGGAGGTGCTGGCGCGCTACGGCACCGACGAGCACCGGGAGAAGTGGCTCGCTCCGCTGCTGCGCGGCGAGATCCGCTCGTGCTTCGCAATGACCGAACCGGCCGTCGCATCGAGCGATGCCACGAACATCGAGTCGTCGATCGTGCGCGACGGCGACGAGTACGTGATCAACGGTCACAAGTGGTACACGACCGGAGCGACCGACCCGCGCTGCAAGATTTCGATCTTCATGGGCAAGACCGATCCGCAGAACCCGAATCGGCACCTGCAGCAGTCGATGATCCTGGTGCCGATGGACGCCCCCGGTGTCAAGGTGATCCGGCCGCTACCGGTGTTCGGCTTCTACGGCGTGCCGGACCGGGCCTCGGAGGTCATCTTCGACAACGTCCGTGTGCCGGCCTCGAACCTGCTGCTCGGAGAGGGTCGTGGCTTCGAGATCGCACAGGGCCGGCTCGGCCCCGGCCGCATCCATCACTGCATGCGGCTGATCGGACTGGCCGAGCGCGCGCTCGAGCGGATGTGCCGTCGAGCGAAGGCACGCGTCGCCTTCGGCAAGCCGGTCGCCGAACAGGGCGTGACCCTCGAGCGCATCGCGCAATCGCGTATCCTGATCGACCAGGCGCGTCTGCTGACCCTGAACGCCGCTCATCTGATGGACACGGTCGGCAACAAGGCGGCCAGGGCCGAAATCGCGATGATCAAGGTCGCCGCACCCAACATGGCCTGCCAGGTCATCGACTGGGCGATTCAGGTCCACGGCGGTGGCGGTACCAGCAACGACTTCGGCCTCGCGTCCGCCTACGCCACGGCTCGCTTGCTGCGACTGGCCGATGGGCCGGACGAAGTCCATCGCAACCAATTGGCCAGGTTGGAGTTGCGCAAATACGATTGACGCAGGATTTACGACTAAAATTGTCGTGATTTCCCCTAATATTGGGGGCGCGTGCAACGTTTGCCGTGAACAAATTCACCCGAATGTATTTCGGGCGGGGTATCCTCGCGATTATGGCAACGGTGGGGCATCCGCAACGGAGACAGACGGCCGCTGAACCCGCTCGGGGTCCCGCGGCTTTCTGATTCAGCGCCTCCTTGTCTCCACCCCGTCTGTCCCGCTTCGCTCGTTACATGGCTGCCTCTCGCCAAGCCCGCCGCTCTTCCTTGTTCGGGTCGGAGCGACGTCATCGCGCGAGGCATCATGGCTCCGCAGAAACCGTGGACGGACTCGCGGAAACCGAGCAGGTCGCCGCACACCGGTCTGCGCCACCGCGCACCGAGGATCCGTTCAGGCAAGACGAACTGCTGAAGACGCCGGTCCTGCTCAAACACGGACCCTGGGCGCTTCTGATCGGCGGAGCACTGCTGTCGGCGGCCTTCTTCCTGGCGGGCCAATGGCGCGTCGACGCCGGCCGCCAGGGCGTCTACGAATCGGCATTCCACTTCTCCCGCACGACCGCAGCCGCGGTCGGCGAAAACGTGTCCCAGGTGCTCGGCCGCCTTCGGCAGGCCACGCATCATCTCGAATCCCTGGGTCAGGACGTCGGTGACGAAGCGGCACGCCACAACCTGAGCACCGCTTTCGCGACCGGCATCGGCCTTCGCGGCGAAGGCATCGAGGCGATCGCGGTCACTCTGACCGGGGACGTCGTTGCCGCGACCGTCCCGCTGCCGCTGGCCACGAAACTGGCCCGCCAGCTCGGCGCGCTCGCGCACATCGGCCCGCGCAGCACGCAACTGATGCTGCCCAGCATCCCCGGCGCGATCGCCGGCCGGGCGATCGTTCCGGTCGTGCACCTGCTCGAGCAATTCGCCGATGCAGCCTTCGTCGTGTACCTGGTCGACGCCGAGCTGTTCACCTCGGTCGCGAAGAAATCCTTCGGAGAACGGCTGGGTTGGCTGCGCGTCGAAGACGAATTCGGCCGCTCGCTGTTCGAGACCGAGCATGCGAATCCGATTTCCGGTGACCTCGTGGACACCCGCCGGCTCGTGCGCGTCGGCACCGTGGCCGAGGCCGCGAGAACCCCGATGCGATTCGATTCGCAACGACTGCTGGTCGCCACCGCGCCGACCAGCCGCGACGGCCTGTCGGTGGCAGCGGGCATACGCGAGCAGGACGCGCTCGCCGAGTTCAAGTCCCGCGTGGACGCCACCTGGCTGATCGCCTGGTTCGCCTCGGCGATCCTGATGGGCCTGGTCGGGCTGACGGCGCTCGCATTGCGCCGCTTCCGTGCCAAGGAGGAATACCTGCGCCGCCTGGCCACCGTCGACATCCTGTCCGGCTTGCCGAACCGGCGCAGTTTCAACCACCTGCTGGCGCGCGAGGTCGCCAAGTCGAGCCAGGATGGGAAACCGCTGGCGCTGTTCTTCGTCGACCTCGACAATTTCAAGTACGTCAACGATTCGCTGGGCCATGAAGCCGGCGACAGCCTGTTGCGCTACGCCGCCGCGGTGCTGACCCGAACGGTCGGCCGCCAGGGCCGTGTGTGCCGGCTCGGCGGCGACGAGTTCACGATCCTGATCCCCGGGCTGGGCACCACGAAGGAAGCCCAGCGCTTTGGCGACCGGATCGTCGAGGCCTTGCACGAACCCTTCGAGCTCGACGGCGTGGAGATCCAGCCGCGCGCCTCGGTCGGCGCTTCGCTGCTGCCCCTGCAGGCGTCGACCGCCTCCGACCTGATGCGCTTTGCCGATACCGCCATGTATCGCGCCAAGGAAGACGGCAAGAGCTGCTGCGTGATCTACGGCGAGCGGATGGCCGCGCAGGAACTCGCCAAGGTACGGGCCGTGCGCGAGCTGGAGCGCGGGCTGGCGCGCGAGGAATTCTTCCTCGTCTACCAGCCCAAGTACAACCTCGCGACCGGCGAGCTCTGCGGGTTCGAAGCGCTGGTGCGCTGGAACCATCCGCAACGTGGCACCGTGCTGCCTGCCGAATTCATCGGGCTGGCCGAGGAGTCGGGCCTGATTGCGGAGCTGGGCGACTGGGTGCTCGAGAATGCCGTCTATCAGGTACTTCGCTGGCATCGCGAGGGCTTCGGCTGGCAGCAGATCGCGGTCAACATCTCGCCGCTGCAGTTGCGCAGCCGCGACATCGTCGCGCGCGTCGGCGACCTGTTGAGCTCCTATGAAGTGCCGGGCCGCTGCCTGCAGCTCGAGCTGACCGAGAGCTCTCTGGCCGCCGATACCAGCAAGGCGCAGTCGTTGTTGCGCTCCTTGCGCCAGTTCGGCGTCGTGGTGGCCGTCGACGACTTCGGCACCGGCTATTCGTCGATGGGTGCCCTGCAGCGCTTCGAACTCGATTTCCTGAAGGTCGACCGCAGCTTCGTCAGGGCGCTGGATACCCGTCATGGCCAGGAAATCTGCCGCGCAGTCGTCAGCCTGGGTCACGCGCTGAAGATGCGGGTGATTGCCGAAGGGGTGGAAACGCCCGAGCAGAACGAGGTGCTGGCTGTGCTCGGCTGCGACGAGGTCCAGGGTTACCTTTACTCGCCACCGGTCGGACCGGAAGAGGCTTCGGTGCTCGCTCGCCGCGGTTTCGCGTCGTTCTCCCGACAGGAAAGCGCGCCGATCATGCTCCCCCAGCCGGCGCTCCCGCTCGACTGAGCGGCATTCACGCAAGCAGGTGCCCGGCCAAGACTCGCCGGACATGGGAGCTTGCCCGCCCGCCTGACATGCGGAGCTCGCCCGACTGACATGCAGCGGCCGACGCAGCGGCCGAAGTCTGCGAGAAAAATCGAAAAACCTGACCGCTGGTCGGCTCGACGGGACGACGAAAGGGGCGCTGTGTTAGTTACAGTCGGTAACCAACCAGGCACCCCAACATCATGGCTCCCATCGATCTTCTGCCCTTCACCGTCCGTCAGGCAAACGCTGACGAGGACTTCGCCGCGCTATGCGAATTGCGTGCCGCCGCCTATGCGCGACATGACTACCTGCCGGGAGTCGCCGAGCGACTGCTCGAGATCGACGAAACCGACCGGCGCTCGATCTTGCTCGTTGCCGAAAGCAAGGCCGACGGCGCGATCATCGGCACGATCCGCGTCAATTCGAGCCTGCGCGGCGCCACGCCGATACCTCCGCAGATGCCGAACGTCGAGTTCGACGGCGACAGCTTTACCTACGTCGACCGCTTCGCCGCGCAGCAAGGACCGCTTGCCGACGTCGTGGCGCTCGCGCTGATCAAGGCGCAGTGGTTCTGCGCCTACCACGAAGGGGTCGACTGGATCCTGGCGGCGGCGCTTCCGGCGCTCGCGCGCCGCTACCGGATGGTCGGACTACGCACGCTCGCCGGCGCCGAGCGCGGCCGCTTCCACATCCCCCACCTGCATACCAAAGCCTACGAGGCCGTCGGCGAACGACTGGCCGGGATGCCACGCAACCTG
>CALLYQ010000228.1 GCA_937858875.1 uncultured Lautropia sp.
GCAGCGCGTTGCCGCGGGCGTCGATCATCGCCGCACCGAGCACGTAGTCGCGCACGGCGCCGGCGGACTGCCGGCCCGGCCCCGACAGGCCGGCCGCGACGACGCCGCCGATCGTCGCACCCCCGCCATGCGCCGCGAAGGCGGGCGGCTCGAACGGCAGCCATTGCCCGCGCTCGGCCAGTGCTGCTTCGAGTTCGGCCAGCGGCGTGCCGCAGCGCGCGGTGATCACCAGTTCGGTCGGCTCGTAGTCGACGATGCCGCGGTACTCGGCCGTTTCGAGCAGTTCGCCCTGTGGCGGCGTGTTGCCGTAGAAATCCTTGCTGCCGCTGCCGCGGATGCGCAGCGGTGTGCGGTCGGCGTCGGCTGCCAGGATCCGTTCGCGCAGGCGTACGAGCGCCGGGTCGAGTTCGATCATCAGAACCTCGGCAGCTCGGGAAACGCAATCCGCCCGCCGTGCACGTGCATCTTCCCGTACTCGGCGCAGCGCGCCAGCGTCGGAATCGCCTTGCCCGGATTCAGCACGCCGGTCGGATCGAAGGCGCGCTTGACCGCAAAGAAGGCGGCGCGCTCGGCGGGCGTGAACTGCACGCACATCGAATTGATCTTCTCGATGCCCACGCCGTGTTCCCCGGTGACGGTGCCGCCGAGTTCGACGCACAACTCGAGGATGTCGGCGCCGAACAGTTCGGCGCGGTGCCACTCGTCGGGGTCGTTCGAGTCGAACAGGATCAGCGGGTGCAGGTTGCCGTCGCCCGCGTGAAACACGTTCATGCAGCGCAGCCGGTACTTGTCCTCCATCGCCGTGATCGCTGCGAGCATCCGCCCGAGGTTCTTGCGCGGGATCGTGCCGTCCATGCAGTAGTAGTCGGGCGAGATGCGTCCGGCAGCCGGGAACGCGTTCTTGCGCCCGGACCAGAACAGCACGCGCTCGGCTTCGGATTCGGAAACACGGATTCCGGTCGCTCCGGCCGCGCGCAGTACCTGCTCCATTCGCTCGATCTCTTCAGCGACTTCCTCGGGAGTGCCATCGGACTCGGCCAGCAGGATCGCCTCGGCGTCGAGATCGTAGCCGGCGTTGACGAACTCCTCGACGGCCACGGTCGCCTTGCGGTCCATCATCTCGAGCCCCGCAGGGATGATGCCGGCGGCGATGATGCCGGCCACCGCGTCGCCGGCCTTGACGACGTCGTCGAACGAGGCCATCACGACCCGCGCGAGTTTCGGCTTGGGCACCAGCTTCAGCGTGATCTCCATTGCGACGGCCAGCATGCCTTCCGAGCCGATCATCACGGCCAGCAGGTCGAGCCCCGGCGCATCGAGCGCCTCGCCGCCGAACTCGACCGCCCTGCCGTCGGCCGTGTAACCGCGCACGCGCAGCACGTTGTGCACGGTGAGCCCATATTTCAGGCAGTGCACGCCGCCCGAATTCTCGGCGACGTTGCCGCCGATCGTACAGGCGATCTGCGACGAAGGATCGGGCGCGTAATAGAGGTCGTACGGCTCCGCGGCCTCTGACACCGCGAGGTTGCGCACGCCCGGCTGCACGAGCGCCGTGCGTGCCAGCGGGTCGATCGCCAGGATCCGGTTGAACTTGGCCAGCGACAGCACGACGCCGCTCCCATGCGGCATCGAACCGCCCGACAGGCTCGTGCCGGCGCCGCGCGCAACGATCGGCACTTCGAGCTCGTGGCAGGTTTTCAGCACGGCGACGACCTGCTCCTCGGTGTCGGGCAGCACGGCCGCCATCGGCAATTGCCGAAACGCCGACAGCGCGTCGCACTCGTAAGGCCGCGTGTCCTCGACGCGATACAGCACTGCATGCGGCGGCAACACCTCGCACAGGCGATCGACGACCTGCTGCTGGCGGCCGGGCGGCGGCGCGGCTGCCAGGTCGGCGAAGCGGTCCTCGAGCGCAGCATTCATCGTTGGAAGTCCTCCTGTCCTGAAGGTATCGCGTCGGAAGCGGGTGCGGTAGCCGCCGATTCGGCAAAAGATCTTTTACACTGCCCGGCCGAAATGCGGGCCTCGCCGTGAATCCTTCGAATCCCGGACTGCCGACGCCGCCGGCCTGGCGCGATCGGCTGCACGGCTACGGCCTGCTGCTGTCCGGCATGGCGCTGGTCGGTGTCTACGTCGCGCTGAGCAAGCCGCTGACCGCAGCCTTCCCGGTGTTCCTGCTGGCCTGGTTGCGTTTCGCGATCGCCGCGTTCGCGATGTTGCCATGGTTGCGCCGCCACGAAAGCGAAACCCCGCTGGATCGCTCGCTGACCGGGACCGTTTTCCTGCAATCGCTGTTCGGCAACTTCCTGTTCTCGATCCTGATGCTCTCGGGAATCGCACACACGTCGGCGACAGCCGCCGGCGTGATCCTCGCCACGCTGCCGGCGGCCGTCGCCCTGCTGTCCTGGGTCGTGCTGCGCGAACGCCTCGACGCACGAAGCTGGGCGGCCGTCGCGCTGGCCGTCGGCGGCGTCACGCTGCTGACGCTGTCCCGCCCCGGCGCCGACGCCGGCACGCAGCAGACGATCGGCAACCTGCTGGTGCTCGGCTGCGTACTTTGCGAAGCGATCTACGTGATCCTCGGCAAACGGCTGACGGCGAGCCTTTCGCCGAAACGGATCTCGGCGCTGCTGAACCTGTGGGGGCTGGTCCTGATGACGCCTTTCGGCGCCTGGCAGGCGATCGGTTTCGACTTCGGCGCGGTCAGCGCGGCCGGCTGGTCGCTGCTGGTCTTCTATGCGCTGGCCGCCAGCGTAGTCTCGACCTGGCTGTGGCTCAGCGGCCTGCGCCATGTGCCGGCGAGCCACAGCGGCGTATTCACGATCGCGATGCCGCTGGCTGCGAGCGCCGTCGGGGTCGTCTTTCTCGGCGAGCAACTGGGTGTCGCGCACGCGCTGGCGTTCGCGTGCGCCGCAGCGGGGGTCGTGCTGGTGGCCAGTGTCAACGTTCCGCAGAGGCCGGCTGCGCCGTCCCGAAGACCTGCGTCCAGTAGATGATCATGTCGCTGCCCGACTCGGTCGCGAAGGCCGCCCCCGTCTCCGTGAACCGTGGATCCATGATGTTCGCGCAATGCCTGGGGCTTGCAAGCCAGCCGGCCACGACCTTCTCCGGCGAGCCCTGCCCGGCCGCGATGTTCTCGCCGACCTGCTGCCAGCGATAGCCGTGCCGGCTCACGCGCTCGGCCGCCGTTGCGCCGTTCCCTGCCTCGTGCCTGAAGTAGTTGTTGCGGGCCATGTCGCGGCTGTGTTCGAGCGCGGCCTGCGCGAGTCGCTCGTTCCAGGCCAGCTTCGGTGCCCCGTCGAAGCGAACGTTGCCACAGGTTCTCGGCTCGCTGCGCACCGCATTCACGAGCTCGAGCATGGCCTGACCCGCGTCGCGCCAGTCGCCCAGCCCGGAGGCGTGCAGTGGCTGCGCCAGCGTAAGCTGCCAGGCCTCGCCCTCGCGTGCGATACCGATCTCGGAATAGCGCGGGTCGAGCAGCGCACCGCAATGGCGCTCGCGCAGCAGGGCCATGAGCTCCTCGGGGCGCGAGGCGCCCGAGACCGAGATCGTCGTGCTTCGCGCGGCCTGGTAGCCGGCCTGCCGCAAGGCCTGCGCAAGATCGCCGCCAGGCGCCGGACGCACCCGGGCAAGTCGGCGGGATGGCGTAAGGGCGCCGGCCATCGGCATCCGGACACCATCGCATGTCCGTGGTGCGCTTCGATATTCGTTGACAAGCTCGGCGAGCGCATCGGTCTCGTGCGCCCGGGCCATGCCGGCGATCAGCAGAGCAGTAAAGACCAGACACCTGACGATCCGTCCCGAAATCATTGGACTGTCTCCGTTACGGCTTGCTCGAGGGATTCTGCACTTGCAGCGCTGGCGATGGCCGGCTTGCCCGCCCGGCCGAAAGGCACGGGGCACCCGCCGTCGGGGACACCTTGCCCCGGCACCCACCCTGGCACCCACGTTGGTCCGCCGGCGTTGGTCCGCCGGCGTTTGACAGCCCCCCGCCCGCTTGGCATGCTGGCGCGAGCCGGACAACCGCTGTGGAAGAGACCATGCTGGCCGATTCGGCCGGCGCGGCGCCGAAGGTGTATCGCCCCGGAAACTCTCAGGCAAAAGGACTGCAGCGGTTCGGCTCTCTGGAGAGAAGGCTCCGCGCCGCCGGTCGCGAGACCGCGGTGCATGCCTCGCCGAAG
>CALLYQ010000229.1 GCA_937858875.1 uncultured Lautropia sp.
CCGGCACCGCAGCAGCAGGCCTCGGTCGCCGGGCGCTCCGAAGAGGCGCAGGCGGGCCGCTTCGTGCTGCAGATCGGCGCGTACGCGAATGCCGGCAGCGCGAAGTCGATGAGCGAGCGCGCGCGCAAGGTCGGCGTGCGTTCGTATACCGAGACAGTCCAGACGCGCGACGGGGCGCGTACGCGGGTTCGCGTGGGACCGTTCACCGACCGCGAGTCGGCCGAGCGGGCGCGCGGCAAGCTCGCGCTCGTCGGCATCGACTCGTCCGTTCTTGCGCTGTCGCAGTGACTGCCAGCTACGTCCTGACCGGCTGGGACTGGTTCGTGCTCGGCGCGCTGCTGATCTCGACGGCGCTGGGCTTGTTCAGCGGTTTTGTGCGCACGGTTTTCGCGCTGGCAGGCTGGGTCGTTGCCTTCCTCGGCGCGCCCTTGCTGGCACCGACGCTGCTCTCGATGACCGGCTGGGACCTGCATCCGCTGTTCGTGATCGCGATCCTTTTCTTCGCGTTGCTGATCGTGGTTCGGCTCGCGGGCGTGCTGATTGCGCGCGCGCTGGCCAGGGTCGGGCTGGGCAGCGTCGATCGCGGGCTCGGCGCCGTGCTCGGTGCGGCGCGTGCACTGCTGATTGTTGCAGTCGCCGCGGTGCTGGGCCGGGCGCTCGGCGTGGATCAGGACCCGGCCTGGGCGCAGGCGGTGTCGCGACCCCTGCTCGACGAGCTGGTGTCGCTGGCCGATCCGCTGCTGCCCGATCGGGTCAAGGGCACGCGAATCTAAAACCAAGTCCGACAGCCTCCTGAGGTCGATCAGCATGTGCGGAATCCTCGGCGCCGTATCGCGCACACCGATCAACCAGCTGCTCTACGACGGCCTGCTGCTGCTGCAGCATCGCGGGCAGGATGCGGCGGGGATCGCTACCGCGATGGGCAAGACCTTCAACATGTACAAGGCCAACGGCCTCGTGCGCGACGTCTTTCGCACGCGCAACATGCGTTCGCTGCCCGGCTACAGCGGCATCGCGCACGTTCGCTACCCGACCGCCGGCTCGGCGGGCAATTCCGAGGAAGCCCAGCCGTTCTACGTGAACGCGCCCTTCGGCATCATGCTCGCGCACAACGGCAACCTGACGAACTCCGAGCAACTGAAGGACGAGATGTTCAGGCGCGACCGGCGCCACATCAATACCGACTCCGATTCGGAAGTCCTGCTCAACGTGCTGGCCAACGAGCTGCAGGCCGCCGCCGAGGGCGTCACGCTCGATCCGCCGGCGATCTTCGAGGCGGTGCGCGGACTGCACCGGCGCGCCGAGGGCGCCTATGCCTGCGTGGCCGAGATCGCCGGTGCCGGCATCCTCGCGTTCCGCGACCCGCATGGCATCCGGCCGCTGTGCCTCGGCGAAGCCGAGACCGATGACGGCGTCGAGTACATGGTCGCGTCGGAATCCGTGGCGCTCGAAGGGCTCGGCTATCGGCTCGTGCGCGACGTGGCGCCCGGAGAGGCGGTCTTCATCGATCTGCACGGCGAACTGCACAGCGCGCAGTGTGCCGAAGTCCGATCGCTGAACCCGTGCATCTTCGAGTACGTCTATTTCGCGCGTCCCGATTCGATCATCGACGGTGCATCGGTCTATGCCGCCCGGCTGCGGATGGGCGAATACCTGGCCGAGCGGCTCGCGAATGAGCTCTGGCGCGGCGACGTCGACGTCGTGATGCCGATCCCCGACACTTCGCGACCCGCGGCGATGCAGCTCGCGATGCGGCTGGGCATCACCTACCGCGAAGGCTTCCTGAAGAACCGCTACGTGGGCCGCACCTTCATCATGCCGGGGCAGTCGGTTCGCAAGAAGACCGTGCGCCAGAAGCTCAACGCGATGAGCGTCGAGTTCAAGGGCAAGAACGTGCTGCTCGTCGACGATTCGATCGTGCGCGGCACGACCTCGCGCGAGATCGTGCAGATGGCGCGCGACTCGGGCGCGAACAAGGTCTATTTCGCATCGGCCGCACCGCCGGTTCGCTATCCGAACGTCTATGGCATCGACATGCCCACGCGCGGCGAGCTGATCGCGCATGGCCGCAGCGACGAGGAGATCCGGCAGGCGATCGGCGCCGATGCGCTGATCTACCAGACGATCGACGACATGAAGCAGTCGGTGACCGACGTGAACCCGGCGCTGCGCAGCTTCGAGGCCTCGTGCTTCGATGGCGTCTACATCGCCGGCAACATCACGCCGAGCTACCTCGACCGCATCGAGAGCGCGCGACTGGCGGCACCGGCACCGCTGATGATCGACGAAGATTCGCCGCGCAACCAGATGAACCTGCAGTTCCCGATCCGCTGAGGGCAGCCTGTCCGACGGTCCTCGCACGCGACCTGCGCCCCGACACCCACGCGGCCCGCTGCCATGAAAGACGACGAACAATCCCCCGAATACCGCTTCGACACGCTGGCCATCCGCAGCGGCGTCGAGCGTACGCCGTTCGGCGAGCACACCGAGCCGATCTTCCTGACCTCGAGCTTCGTGCATGACAGCGCCGCGCACGCGGCCGCGAAGTTCGCCGGCGAGGCCGACGGTTTCATCTACTCGAGGTTCGGCAACCCGACGCTGCGCACCTTCGAGCGCCGGCTCGCCGCGCTTGAAGGTGCGGACGAATGCCGGGCCACCGCTTCGGGCATGTCGGCGATCATGGCGGTGCTGATCAGCCTGACGAAGACCGGCGATCACGTGGTCTGCGCGCGGGGCGTGTTCGGCACGACGCAGCAACTGTTCGGGCTGTTCGCGCGCTACGACATCGAGACGAGCTACGTGCCCTTGTCCGACCCCGACGCCTGGGCGGCGGCGATCCGGCCGAACACGCGGATGCTGTTCCTCGAGACGCCGTCGAACCCGTCGACCGAAGTCGCCGACCTGCGGGCGCTGTCGGAGATCGCCAGGCGCCACGGGATTCCGCTGGTCGTCGACAACTGCTTCTGCACGCCAGCGTTACAGCGGCCGCTCGCGCTTGGCGCCGACATCATCGTTCACTCGGCCACGAAATACCTCGACGGCCAGGGCAGGGTGCTCGGCGGCGCGGTGCTGGGCGGCGCCAAGTACATGAACGAGACGCTGCAGCCGGTGCTGCGCTATTGCGGCCCGACGCTGTCGGCGTTCAATGCCTGGATGCTGGCCAAGGGACTCGAAACGCTGTCGATACGGATGCAGCGGCATTCGGAAAACGCGCTCGCCGTCGGCAGTTGGCTGCAGGCGCAGCCGGCGGTCGAGCAGGTGCGCTATCCGTGGCTCGAGTCGCATCCGCAGCACGCACTGGCGCGTGCACAGCAGGACGCCGGCGGCGCCGTTCTCGCTTTCGAGATGGCCGGGGCCGACGATACCGAGCGCCGGGCGAACGCGTGGCGGGTCGTCGACGGCTGCCGGCTGCTGTCGATCACCGCGAACCTCGGCGACGTGAAATCGACGATCACGCATCCGGCGAGCACGACGCATGGGCGGATGTCGCCGCAGGCGCGGGCGGAGGCGGGGATCGGGGAGGGGATGCTGCGGGTGGCGGTAGGACTCGAGGATCCGGCGGATATCTGCGCGGATCTGGCGCGCGGGATCGGCTGAATCGATCGCGCGGATCAGCGCGCATCGAAACCTCTGCAGGCGGGGACCGAGCGCGGCGCGGCTGCGCGGGGCT
>CALLYQ010000230.1 GCA_937858875.1 uncultured Lautropia sp.
GGGGGGGGGAGCCGATCGGTGCGCTGTCGCAAGCCGCGCTCGGCGCGCGGCGCAATCGGCTGCTCGGCTTCGTCTACCAGTTCCATCATCTGTTGCCGGAGTTCAGCGCGCTGGACAACGTCGCGATGCCCCTGCGAATTCGGCGCATGGCGACGGCCGAAGCGCATGCGGCGGCGCATGAAATCCTCGGTCGCGTCGGGCTGGCTGCGCGCGTCACGCACAAGCCGGGCCAGCTGTCCGGAGGCGAACGCCAGCGGGTCGCGCTGGCGCGGGCGCTGGTCACGCAGCCGCGCGCGGTGCTGGCCGACGAACCGACCGGCAACCTCGACAGCGGCACGGCGGCCGGCGTATTCGCGCTGATGAGCGAACTGGCCGGCGAATTCGGCACCGCGTTCGTCGTGGTCACGCACGACATGTCGCTGGCCGGCCGGCTGGACCGCATCGTTTCGCTGCGCGACGGCCGGCTGGTGGACTGACACGTCAAAAAGCCGGCGAGGAAACCTCGCCGGCCAGGCCCGGTCGCCGCACTGTTGCTCGTATCAGAGCATGCGCCGCAGCACGCCGTCCTTCTTGACGAAGTGGTGCACCAGCGCCATGCCGGCGTGGCCGATGACCATGATCAGCAGCAGCCAGGCGATCGGCGAGTGCAGGCCGCCCACCGCGATCATCCACGGCACCTCGGGACCTTCGGCGACCAGTTGCATGCCGAGGAAGCCGAAGCCGTAGCCGTTGCCGATCATGAACAGGATGCCGGTGATCGGCAGCAGCACCATGCCGGCGTACAGCAGGAAGTGACCGATCCTGGCCAGCATCGAGGTGATCGGCATCAGCGTGGAGGGCGGGTTTTCGCGGCATGCGGCCCAGAACAGGCGCAGCACGACCACCAGCAGGATGACTGTGCCGATCGTGATGTGCCAGGAGACCAGGTTCTGGCCGACCCAGTGCTCGCCTTCGTCGATCCTGTCGAAGAACTTGAGCATCTGCCATGCGACCAGGACCGCCATGGCCCAGTGAAGAAACGGGTGATGCCGTCGTAGCGCTGCTGCTCGCCGTACGGCGGCACACCGGCGCGGGCTTGTACCTTGGTATTCATGATTTCTTCTCCTTGATTCGTGATTCCAGATGCTCTGGAAAATTCAAGTTCATTCGATGACAAGCGTTTCCTTGCCGGCCATGCGTCGCAAGTGATCGTCGACGACCTGCTTGAACCGCGGCATCTGCTCGGCGTCGCCATCCAGTTCCACTGTCAGCACCTCGGTGCAGAGCAGACGGCGGGTGCCCATCGGCAGGCTGATGGCGCCTTGCCGTTCGTCGAGCTCGACCGGAAACTTGTGGCCCCAGTGCTTGCACAGTAGCCTCATCAGGCGAGCCGGGTTCGCGGTCGGAACGTGTGCCTTGGCGGTGGGCATCGGTCGCTCTCCGTTCTCGCCGGGCTCAGGCGATCGTTTCCACGATTCCGCCTTCCACCCGCAATGCGGCGCCGGTCGTGGCACTGGCCTGCGGCGACGCGGCGTACACGCAGAGATTTGCCACTTCCTCGGGGCTGGCAAAGCGCTTGAGCAGCGTCGATGGCCGGTTCTCGGCCAGGAACAGTGCCTCCATCTCCGACGGCGACACGCCGCGTTCCGCAGCCAGCTCCGCCATCATCGTCGCGGCACCCTCGGTGCGCGTCGGCCCCGGCAGGATCGCGTTGACCGTGACGCCGGTGCCGGCAAGCACTTTCGCGAGACCTCGCGACAGCGCCTGCACCGCGGCCTTGCTGACGCCGTAATGGACCATCTCGGTGGGGATGTTCAACGCCGATTCGCTCGAGACGAACTGGATGCGGCCCCAGTCGCGTTCGCGCATGCCCTGTGCATAGTGACGGGCAAGCCGCACGCCGCTGAGCACGTTGACTTCGAAGAATTCCTGCCACAGCGCATCGTCGATGTCGAAGAATTCGCGTGCGCCGTAGATGCCGAGGTTGTTGACCAGGATGTCGGTGTCCGGTTCTCGTTCGATCAGCGTGCGACAGCCTTCGGCGGTGCCGGGGTCGGCGACGATGCCGCCGACCTTGTCGCTGCCGATGGTTTCGCGCAGCCTGGCAAGCGCTGCGTCGACTCGGCCCTTGTCGCGGCCGACGATGACGGTGCGGGCGCCGGCTTTCGCAAGGCCGCCGGCGATGGCCAGGCCGATGCCACCGGTCGAGCCGGTAACGATCGCAGTCTTGCCCGAGAGGTCGATGATCATTGCTTGTTTCCTTTCGATGTGATTTCGTGGTTCGGGTCTTCGCAGAGCGGATCTCAACCGAAGCGGAACGCCGAAATGGTCGTTTCCATGATCCGCTCCGAATAGACCTGACGGCCGGGCGAGTCGGCCGCCGCGCCTGCGGCGACCAGCAGCGGAATCAGGTGTTCCTCGGCACCGGCCGGGTGGCAATGACGCGCATGCGGCGCCTGCGTCCAGTCCTGCAGAAGCGCCTTGCGCCGTTGCGGCGGACTGGCCACCACGGCGCTGAGCCAGTCGTCGAATTCTTCCGAAATCTGCGTGTAGCGCGGGTCGCCATAGCCGCGCATGTTGTGAAAGCTCATACCGCTGCCGATGATCAGCACGCCTTCGTCGCGCAGCGCCGCCAGTGCGCGGCCTGCTTCGAGGTGCGCGAGCGAGTCCATGTCGCGGCGAAGCGAAAGCTGGACCACCGGGATGTCGGCGTCGGGAAACATCAGCTTCAGCGGAATGAAGGTGCCGTGATCGAAACCGCGTTCGCCGTCGACCCGCGCGGCGAGCCCGGCCTCGCCGAGCAAGCGAGCCACCTGCGCCGCGAGCTCTGGCTGACCGGGTGCCGGATAGCGCAACTCGTAGGTGTGCGACGGGAAGCCGTGGTAGTCGAAGATCGACTGCGGGCGTTCGTGTCCGGTGAGGGCGAAACTCGTCTCCAGCCAGTGGCCCGAGATCAGCACGATGGCAGTCGGCCGGGCGGGCAGCGTCTCGTGCAGCCCTCTCAGGAACGCTGCCATCCGGTCCCAGGTGTTCGGCGGATTCCAGTCCATGAAGAAGCAGGGGCCTGCGCCGTGAGGGATGTAGAAGGCCGGCATCGGTCCACTGCCTCGGCCATTGAGGCGTCGATCGCTTTGCATTGCGGATCCCTTGGGTTGTTCCATGGCAAGCATTATCATCTTGTACCAGGCATTGCAGAACAGGCGGAAGTTGGCCAAGACTTGATACTGATAGTGTGAGATAGAGTGGATCGAGTGACGAGCATGCGCGTCTTCATGCGCGCTGCGAGCGCAGGCAGCCTGTCGGCGGCCGGCCGCCATCTCGGCATGTCGGCGGCGATGGCGACCAAGCACGTGAACGCGCTCGAAGCGCGTCTCGGGGTCAAGCTGTTTCGTCGCAGCACGCGTCGGTTGAGCCTGACCGAAGCCGGCAGTACCTATCTCGAGGCCTGCCAGCGCATCCTTCCCGACATCGACGAGGCCGAGGCGGCCGTGTCATCGCAGCGAGTCAAGGCGACCGGCCTGTTGCGCATGAACGTTCCGCTGTCGTTCGGAAGCCGCTTCGTGGCGCCGCTGATCCCGGAGTTCGCGCGACGGCATCCGGAGGTCAAGGTCGAGCTCGGACTCAGCGATGCTCAGCTCGACCTGATTGCCGGCAGCTGGGATCTGGCGATCCGCGTCGGCCGCCTGACCGACAGCCCCTTGCAGGCGCGGCGCCTCGGCGACAGCGCGATGATGGTCTGCGCCGCGCCGGCCTATCTCGACCGTCGCGGCATTCCTCGCCGCGTGGCCGATCTGGCCCAGCATAACTGCCTGAGCTACACGCTGTCGGCGATGCAGGACGGCAAGTACTGGGCCTTCGGAGCCAACGGCGAGGTCCGGGTGCCGGTCAATGGCGACCTGATCGCGAACAACGGCGATGCGCTGCTGGCTGCGGCGGTGGGCGGGCAGGGGATCGTCTACCAGCCGCACTTCATCGTGGGCGAGGCGCTCGATCGCGGTGAACTCGTCGCGCTGGAACTCGACAAGCCGGTCGTCGAGCTCGGCGGCATCCATGTGTTGTATCCACCCGACCGGCGGCCGCCGGCCAAGGTGCGTGTGATGATCGACTACCTGGCGCAGGCCTTCGTCGAGCGTCCGCCCTGAGCGACAATCCACCGATGCCTGTGCTGATCGACACCCACACCCACCTCGACGCCGCCGAGTTCGACGCCGATCGCGATGCGGTGATCGGTGCCGCGCGCGCAGCTGGCGTCCGGACGATGATCGTGCTTGCCATCGACGCGGCGAACTTCGCCACCGTGCGCGAGCTTGCCCGTTCGCGCCCCGGCATCGTCTATGCGCTCGGCATCCATCCGATCTACGTCGAGCGCTCGCGCGACGAGGACCTCGCGGTGCTGCGCAAGGAGATCGAAGCTTCGCTCGACGACCCGCGCTTCGTCGCGATCGGCGAGATCGGTCTCGATCATTTCGTTCCAGGGCTGGACCACGAGCGGCAATTGCGCTTCTACATCGCGCAACTCGAGATGGCGCGCGAGTTCGAATTGCCGGCGCTGCTGCACATCCGCCGTGCGCAGGACGCGATCCTGAAGCAACTGCGCCGCCTGCGCCCGCCCGGCGGTATCGCGCATGCGTTCAACGGCAGCGAGCAGCAGGCCGGTCAATTCGTCGAACTCGGATTCGCGCTCGGTTTCGGCGGCGCGATGACCTGGCCGCGCGCGCTGCGGATCCGCCGCCTGGCAGCCACGATGCCCGGCGAGGCGCTCGTGCTCGAGACCGACTCTCCCGACATTCCGCCGGTCTGGCTCGGCGACCGCCGAAATGCGCCGGTCGAACTGCCGCGGATCGCCTGCGAACTCGCCGCGCTGCGCCAACTCGCGCCAGACGCGATCGCGGAGCTGACGACGGCAAACGTGCTGCGGATCCTTCCGCGCCTGGCTGGGATGCTCTGATACGCCGACTGCGTGGCAGCCATGACCACGCCGGCGTGATCTGGATTAAAGATTCATCAGGGATGCATGTTTATCCTCACTCGATCGATTCGAGGAGTTTCCCGATGGAACAGCCATTTCCGCCCGCCCGAGCCGAGAACGTCCATGGCTTCGATGCCCGAGGTGTGGCCCGACGATTTCGCCACTCGGCGATCTTCGGCGCGCTGTCGGCGCTCGAGCCGGGCGAGACGATGCGCTTCGTCAACGACCACGACCCGATCCCGCTGCTGAACCAGATCAACGGTCATTTCGGCGATCGCGTGCAGATCGCCTACGTCAAGCGCGATCCGGGCGAGATCGTCATCGACTTCCTGGTCGTCGGCTGACCGCCGGTCCGGCGCCCCTGCGGGCGCCCGGGTTCATTCGCCGTTTCCGAGCACGGCCTCGCGCACCTTGTCCGCGCTCAGCTCGGCCGAGCAAAGCTCGATGAAGCGGTAGCCGAAGGCACGCAGGTAGTGGCCGCGGCGCACCGCGATCACCGTCGTGTTCTCCGGAAACAGCGGCTCGCCGCCGAGCAGCTGCAGCCGCGTATCGCGTTCGGGATCGAAGGCGATCGGCGTCAGCACGCCGATGCCCAGCCCGAGTTCGACGTAGCGCTTGATCACGTCGGAGTCGACGGCCGACAGGATCACGTTCGGCACCAGCCCGGCGTCGCGGAAGCTGTCGTTGACTCGCCGCCGGCCGGCGAAGGCCTCGTGGTAGGTGATGATCGGCCAGGCGGCCAGGTCGGCCAGCGTCGGTGCTTCGAGTTCGAGCAGAGGATGGCCGCGCGGCACCACGACCGCGTGCCGCCATCGATAGAACGGAAAGGTCACGAGTTCTTGCCGATCGGCCAGCGTTTCGGTGGCGATGCCGAGGTCGGCTTCGCCGCTCGACAACTGGTCGGCCACCGCCTGCGGGTTCGACTCGAAGATCTCCAGGCGTACCTTCGGGTAGGCGGCAACGAAGTCCGAGACCAGATCGGCGATCTTGTAGCGCGCCTGCGTATGCGTCGTGGCGATCGTCAGCTTGCCCTCGTCCTTGCGCGTGAACGATTCGGCCAGCTGCTTGATGTTCGATGCATCGTGCAAAAGCCGCTCGACGACCGGCAGCAGTTCGCGGCCCGGCTCGGTCAGCCCGAGCAGGCGCTTGCCGCGACGCACGAACAGCTGCACGCCGAGTTCGTCCTCGAGATCGCGGATGTGCTTGCTGACTCCCGACTGCGAGGTGTACAGCGCGTTTGCGACCTCGGTCAGGTTGTAGTTGCGACGTGCGGTCTCGCGGATGATTCGTAGCTGCTGGAAGTTCATGGCGGCCGATTTCAACGGCGATCGGCGCGCACCGAAAGCAATCCCGGTTTGCGCGAATGCTTATGAGCGGGAGCGGATAGCCGGAGCGATCGGCGCGTCCAAATAACGAGGCCGCAATTGCATCCGCGGATTCGCGTCGATCCTTTGTCGAATACCTGACGACCGCTAAGGTCTGTCGCTTCACATTCAGCGAACTGGAGAACGAACGCGATGGCGATTCGACTGGGCGATACCGCACCCGATTTCGAGCAGGACTCCTCGATCGGGAAAATCAGCTTCCACGAATGGGCCGGCGATTCATGGGTCGTGCTGTTCTCGCACCCGGCCGACTTCACGCCGATCTGCACGACCGAGCTCGGGCTCACGGCGAAGCTGAAGCCGGAGTTCGACAAGCGCGGCGTCAAGGCGATCGCGCTGTCGGTCGACCCGGCCGACAGCCACCGCGGCTGGATCGAGGACATCGAGGAGACGCAGTCCACCGTCGTCGGCTTTCCGATCATTGCCGACGCGGATCGAAAGGTCTCCGAGCTCTACGACATGATCCATCCGGGCCAGTCGACGACGGTCACCGTGCGTTCGGTCTTCATCATCGATCCGAAGAAGACGGTGCGGCTGATCCTGACCTATCCGCTGAACGTCGGCCGCAACTTCGACGAGATCCTGCGCGCGATCGACGCGCTGCAACTGGTCGACGGCCACACGGTCGCTACGCCGGGCAACTGGCGCGACGGCGACGAGGTCGTCATTCCGGCGTCGATCCAGGACGAGGCCGTATTGAAGGCCAACTATCCGAAGGGCTACCGCACATTGCGCCCCTACCTGCGCCTGACGCCGCAGCCGAACAAGTGACCGGATAGCCTGCCCAACGAGGATCGATCGTGGACATGAGCTCGATTGCAATAGCCGATTCGGCTGTCTCGGAAACGGACCGGCAACTGATCCGCTCGCTGGCTCGCTCGCTGAGCCCCGAACAGGCGCTGTGGGTCAGCGGCTACTTTGCCGGTGCCGCCGAAGCGCGCAGCGAGCTCGTCGAGCTCAGCCGCGAGGCGAGCACGGTGAGCTCGCGCGCGAGCGCGGTCCAGCCGCCGGCGGCGCTGCTGAAGATCCTGTACGCCAGCGAAAGCGGCAACGCGGCCGCGCTGGCCCGGCAGATCGAATCGAAGGCCCAGGGCCTCGGGCTTCGCGTCGGGGTCGAGGACCTGGCGCGCTACAAGACCCGAGGTCTCGCCGAAGAGCAGACCGTGCTGTTCGTCGCGAGCACGCACGGCGAGGGCGAGCCGCCCGAGACCGCGGCCTCGTTCTTCGAATTCCTGGCTGGACGCAAGGCGCCGGCGCTGCCGGGGATGCGCTTCGCGGTGCTGGCGCTCGGCGACTCGACCTACGAGTTCTTCTGCGAGGCCGGCAGGCAGCTCGATCGCCGGCTCGCCGAGCTCGGCGCCACGCGCCTGGCCGATCGCTGCGACTGCGACGTCGACTACGAGGCCGATGCTGCCGCTTGGACCGAGCGTCTGCTCGCTTCGCTGCAGGCCGATGGTGTCGGCCATGCCGGCCCGGCCGGCGGTGCAGCGCCGGGGGGGCCGCTGCCCGCAGGCGTTTCCGGCCTGTCGGGGGGCTCCGCTGTATCGGGTCGTCCCGCCTACGACAAGAGCCGGCCGTTCCCGGCGCCTCTGGCCGCCAGCCTGCGCCTGACCGGACGCGGCTCGACGAAGGAGACGCGGCACCTCGAGTTCGATCTGGCGGGTTCCGGGCTCGACTACCTGCCGGGCGATGCACTCGGTGTCGTTGCGCGCAACGATCCGGCGCTCGTTTCCGAGATCGTCGAGTATTTCGGTTGGTCGGGTTCGGAACCGGTCGCCGGGCGCAGCGGAGAGACGACGATCGCGCAGGCCCTGGTCGGCGAGTTCGAGATCACCGCGCTCACGCCGCGTTTCATCGAGCGCTGGGCGCAACTGTCGGGCGATACCGCACTGGCCGAGCTGGTTTCGAAGCAGCCGCGTTCGGAGCTCGCCTCGTTCATGGCCGGCAACCAGATCGTCGACCTGGTCCGCAAGCGTCCGGCGCCCGGCATCGTGCCGCAGGAGTTCGTCGCATCGCTGCGCGGCCTGCAGCCGAGGCTGTACTCGATCGCGTCGAGCGCGCAGTTCGCCGACGACGAGGTGCATCTGTGCGTGGCGCCGCTGAAGTTCCATCTGCACGATCGCGAGCGGCATGGCGTGGCCTCCAGGTACCTGGCCGAGGACCTGCAGCCCGGCGACACGGTGCCGGTCTACGTGCAGCGCAACGACAATTTCCGCCTGCCCGAGGACCCGGCCACGCCGATCGTGATGATCGGCGCCGGCACCGGCGTGGCACCGTATCGCGCGTTCATGCAGCATCGCGAGGCACTCGGTATCGAAGGCCGCAGCTGGCTGTTCTTCGGCGAGCGCAACTTCCGCAGCGACTTCCTCTACCAGACCGAATGGCAGGCCTGGCATCGCGCGAAGGCGCTCACGCGCATCGATCTCGCTTTCTCGCGTGACCAGCAGCACAAGGTCTATGTCCAGGACCGGCTGCGCGAGCGTGCGACCGAACTGTTCGCCTGGCTCGACGACGGCGCGCACGTCTACGTCTGCGGCGACGCCGAGCAGATGGCGCGCGATGTCCACACGGCGCTGCTGTCGATCGTGTCCGGCGGCCTCGGCTGCGATGACGAGGCTGCGGAGGCCTGGCTGCGCGAGCTGCAGGCCGAGGGCCGCTACCAGCGCGACGTTTACTGAACTGAATCATCTTCATGCAAATCGAGAAAGAAACGGACGACACCCTCGGCGTCGATCGAAGCTGCGACATCTCGCAGCCGCTGGAGAAGCTGCATCCCGACGAACGGATGAAGGCGGCCAGCAACTATCTGCGCGGCACGATCATCGACAGCCTCGTCGATCCGGTCACCGGTGCGGTCGTCGAGACCGATACCAAGCTGATGAAGTTCCACGGCATCTACCAGCAGGACGACCGCGATCTGCGCGACGAGCGGCGGCGTCAGAAGCTCGAACCGGCCTGGCAGTTCATGATCCGCGTGCGCCTGGCCGGCGGTGTCTGCACGCCGGCGCAATGGTCGAAGCTCAGCGAGCTTGCGCTTGCGCATGGCAACGGCACGCTGCGCCTGACCACGCGGCAGACCTTCCAGTTCCATGGCGTGCTCAAGCGCAGCCTGAAGCCGGCGATCCAGGGCCTCAACGAGGTGCTGCTCGACACGATCGCCGCCTGCGGCGACGATGCGCGCGGCGTGATGTCATCGGTGAACCCGCACCTGTCGGCGCTGCACCGCGAGGTCTGGGAACTGGCGCGGCGCACCTCCGACCAGGTGATTCCGAGGCAGCGGGCCTATCACGAGATCTGGCTCGACGGCGAGAAGAAGGTCTCGTCCGAAGCCGAGGAGCCGGTCTATGGAAAGACCTACCTGCCGCGCAAGTTCAAGTTCGGCTTTGCGATCCCGCCGCTCAACGACATCGACGTCTATACACAGGACGCCGGCTTCATCGCGATCGCCGACGGCGAGACGCTGACCGGCTTCAACCTGACCGTCGGCGGCGGCATGGGGCGCACCGACCGCACGCCGCACACCTATCCGCGGCTCGGCGACGTCGTCGGCTATTTCCCGAAGGAGCGGCTGCCGGAGGTCGCGCAGGCGATCATCACGATCCAGCGCGACTACGGCAACCGCGTCGACCGCAGCCGGGCACGCTTCAAGTACACGATCGACGACAAGGGCGTCGACTGGTTCCGCCGCGAACTCGAGGCGCGGGTGGGCTTTGCACTGGCGCCCGCGCGCGAGTTCGCCTTCGACACGAACGCCGACGGCTACGGCTGGACGCAGGGCTCCGACGGTGCCTGGCACTACACCTTGTTCATCGAGAACGGCCGCATCGACGATCGCGGCGAGCGGCGCCTGATGAGCGGGCTGCAGGCGCTGGCGCGCGTGCACGAAGGCGAGTTTCGCGTCACGCCGAACCAGAACCTGATCATCGCGCAGGTGCCGGAGAAGGCGAAGGCGGCGGTCTCCAGCCTGCTCGAGCAGTACGGCATGCACAACTCGAACCGTGCGAGCGCGCTGCGCCTGAACTCGATGGCCTGCGTCGGTTTTCCGACCTGTGGCCTGGCGATGGCCGAAAGCGAGCGCTACCTGCCGGTTCTGATCGACAGGATCGAGGCGCTGACGCAGAAGCACGGACTCGAGGACCAGGCGATCGTCACGCGGATGACCGGGTGTCCGAACGGCTGCGCACGGCCCTACGTCGCCGAGCTCGGTTTCACCGGCCGCGCTCCGGGCAAATACAACATGTACCTGGGTGGCGGCGCGCACGGGCAGCGCATGAACCGGATGTACCTCGAGAACGTCGGCGAGGACCGCATCCTCGCCGAGCTCGATGCGATCTTCGCGCGCTATGCGAGCGAACGCAGCGACGGCGAGCCCTTCGGCGACTTCGTGATCCGCGCCGGCTACGTGCGCGAGGTCATCAGCGGCCGGGATTTCAACGCCTGACTCGAGCGCAGGCTAGGGCCTGTTCACACTACGATCATCCCCGCGCCGGGGCCTGCCGAGCCGCCAAACG
>CALLYQ010000231.1 GCA_937858875.1 uncultured Lautropia sp.
GATCTGCGGCGACCGGGTGCCGACGCGCTTGCGCAACTGGTGGATCACTTCGTCGGCCCAGGCGTCGTCCTGCTTGCGTACCGTTGCCAGGAAGCGGTCCAGCAGCGGGGTCGTCAGCAGCGCCACGCATTCGTCGGCGATGATCTCGCTGGGCCGCATGACGAGGTCGGCGCCGAAGCGGTCGAACAGCACGCGGTTGGCGGCATCGTTCTGGCGTAGAACGACGAACAGCCGCGAATTCAGCGTGCGGGCCTGAGCGGCGATCGCGAGGTTCGTGATGTCGTTGTCGGTGGCGGCAACGAGTCCGGCGGCGTCGCCGATCGCGGCTCGCTCGAGCACCGCGCGCTCGGTGCCCACCCCATGCACCTGCTCCGGTAGAGCCGACACGCTCGCGCCCTTGTCATTGTCGTTGTCGCCGCCGGCGCCGGTGTCCGCTTCCGAGTGGTCGATCGTCGTGACGAGCAGGCCCGCGTGGAGCAGCCTGCGCGTCACGGCGGTGCCGAAGCGGCCGCGGCCGCAGACGACCCATGCGCCGCTCGGCGGCTCGTGCTCCTTCTCGAGTTCGCTGTCCGGCGGGGCGGTCAGCCAGTCGAGCAGCCGGTAGCAGCCCGGAGCACGCATCGCCAGCAGCAGGTTGTCGGCGAAGGTGTCGAAGGGGCTGATCACCTTGTACGGCTCGAACGCGCGCATGACGTCGACGGTATGCGGCGATTCGGCGCCGGCGATCACCGGCAGCTTGCGGTTGAGCAGACGCGCCGCGGTCACGATCGCGAGGTTCGAATCGTCGCTCGGCGTGATCGCGAGCACGCCGCGGCACATCGGATGACGCAGGCCGGCGGTCAGCAGCGACTGCGCGAGCCCGGGTTCGGCCTGCAGCACCGGCACGTCGGTGTGCAGGTCTTCGAGTTCGAGATCGTCGACGCGCTGCGGGTCGTTTTCGATGACGACGACGCGCATGTCGAGCCGGTCGAGCAGACGGATCAGCCGCTGTCCGCTGTCGCCGGCGCCGCAGATCAGGTGGAAGGGTTCGCGCATCCGGCGCACGCGGGCGGCGAAGCGGATCTGCGCAGCGGCACGCCGGAAGCCCCGGTCCTGGAACAGCGTCAGCACGTTGAGCAGTGCGAAGGTCCAGCCGACGACCGTCAGATGGATGACGAAGGTCGCCCACATCCGCTGCTCGTCGGAGAACGGCTGCGGTACTTCGCCGAAGCCGATCGTCGTCGCCGTATAGCTGACGAAGTAGAACGCGTGAAAGAAACTCATCGGCGCCGCGGGCACGCCGTCGGGCGTGACGCCCGGAATCAGCGTGAAACCGAACACCGAGACCGCGTAGCACAGCAGGATCAACAGCAATGGCAGCCGCAGCCGCCGCAGCACCAGGAACAGCACGCTGTGCGCCTCCAGCGGCGTGCCGTCGAGGTGGCGCGAATCGGTCGACATCGCCAGTGCCGGATCAGCGGCGCAGCGCCAGGGTCTCGCCCAGAAGCAGCATCACCGACACGACGTTGGCGAACAGCGCGCCGGCGGCCAGCGAGACCACGCTGGCGGTCGCCGCCGGCGTATAAGGGATGTCTGCCACGTGCGTGGTCCAGGCCCAGACGCCGGCGGCCAGCAGCAGCTGCAAATCGGCGACCAGGCTCGTGGCCAGATGCACGGCGCCAACCTGTGTGCGGTCGCCGAACTTCATGATCGTCGCGATCAGGTTCACGACGATGGCGGCGAACAGTTCGGCGACGTGATGCTGTTCGGCGACCGCGATGTCGCCGTAGACGAAGCCGAAGTTCAGCGTGGCCGCGAGCAGGATGAAGAAGCCGAATACGACCTTGCCGAAGTTCATCGCGAGTTCGCGCAAACGATTTGGCGGGTCATGGTGCCGAGCGCGCTCAATGAAGCGTTTCGTCGCCGCCCTCGGATTCGTGCGTCTGCGCGCCGCGCTTGACTTCGGCCATGTCCAGGCCACGCACCTGCGCGATCAGATCGGCCAGCGCGCCCTTGGGCAGTGCGCCGGCCTGCTGGAACACGATGACCCGCTCGCGGAAGATCATCAACGTAGGAATCGAGCGGATGCCGAAGTGTCCGGCGAGTTCCTGTTCCTCGTCGGTATTGACTTTCACGAACTTCAGGTCCGGGTTGTCGGCGGCGACCTCGTCGAAGATCGGCGCGAATCCCTTGCAGGGGCCACACCAGGGCGCCCAGAAGTCGACGACGACGATGTCGTTTCCGGTGACGGTAGCGTCGAAGTTTTCGGCGGTCAGGGCTTCGGAAGTCATGGCATCTCCCGGCCGGGCGCGAGGCGCCCGGCGAAACGATACTCGCAAGGAGTCGGTGCCGGCAGTCTAACGGGCAAATCCCGTCGTCGCCGAAACGACAGTTGCGACTGCCCGGTCGCGCCGATCGCCGAGCAGATTCGACCGTTCGGCAGCTTGCCTGTAAGTCGCCGACGAGCGGTCGTCCGCGGGGTTTCCCGCCTTCATAAACTCGCCACGCGCAATGACCGCGCACAACGAAAAGACAAACAACAGGACAATCCATGTCGAGTGCTTCCTTTGGCAGCAGCCGTATTTCACGTGCAGTATTGGCCGTTTGCGGCGCCTTCGCCCTGGCGGCTTGCGGTTCGGGTTCTTCCGACGACACCGGTCCGGGCGGCCAGGCCGAAGCGGGCCTGACGCTCAGCGGCACTGCGGCCACGGGTCTCGCGATCGCGGCCCAGCCGGTCAGCGCGAAGTGCATCGGCGGTGACGGTAGTGCGACGACGAACGAGGACGGCAGCTACACGATCAGCGTCGAAGGCGACGCATCGCTGCCTTGCACGTTGCGCGTGACGACGGCCGACGGCGAGGTCCTGCATTCGATCGCGATCGGCACAGGAAGCACTGCGCGCGCGAACATCACGCCGGTCAGCGAGCTGATCGTCGCGCGTCTGGCCGGCGGCAATCCGGCTGCGTTCTTCGACGGCTTCGATGCGAGCTCGGCCGGTGCGTTGAGCAGCGAAAGCGTGCAGGCCGCAGCCGTGGCGATCGTCGAGACGCTGAAGAGCGCCGGCGTGGATCTCGGCGATGTCGACGTGCTGAGCGGCGAACTGGTCGCCGCCACGGCCGCCGGCGCCCTGGGCAACGACTTCGACCGCGCGCTCGACGCGCTGCAGGACGCGCTCGCGAACAGCCAGACCACGCTGGCGCAACTGATCGAGGCCGTCGCGCAAGCCGCGCCTCAGCCGGCGCAGCTTGCCAGCGCGGTTCCGTCACTGCCCGCCGAACTGCTGCTGAAGAAGGCCGATGCCAATTGCCCGTCGTTGCGCAGCGGTACTTATCGTCTGCTGATGCACCTGGACAACGAGGAGGCAGGTCGTGCGACGACGCTCGTCTTCGATGCGGACACATCCAGCGCCAGTTTCCCGAGCCTGCCGGACGCGCCCTTGTCGACGACCTTCGTGGCCGATGGACACTGCAAGTACGTCGTCCGCTTCGACGGCGAGCAGGGCCAGCTTGCGGTCTCCCCCGCGGGTGTCGGCATCCTGAGTCTGCCCGGCGACTCCGCAACCTTCCATACCGGGCTGATGTTCCCCGAGCAGACGATTCCCGTCTCCGCGCTGGCCGGCGACTGGAACTCGCTCGAATGGGAGCGCGGTGATACTTCGGAGCTGTTCACCGCGCTGTCGACCGAGTTCACGATCACGGCCGGCGGTGTGCTCACGAACATGAAGGACTGCCCCGGCCCGCGTTTCGACGTCTGCCAGATCGAAGACGCGGGGGATGCCGAATCCTTCGCAGCGGACCCGGCGGGGGGCTATCACCTGGTGAATCAGGCTTACGAGGACGGCGCGCGGGTGTTCGCGTATCGCGCAGGCGGCGGTGAGATGATGATCGCCGCGGTCGATCCGACGAACACGCTGATCCTCGCGACCAGAAAGCGTGCGGCCGCCTTGCCCGAGATGGGCCATGGCATGGCCAGCTGGGCCTTCGCGATCAAGGCCGACGGCACCGCGCATGACGGTGCTGCCGGTCCGATCGATAGCTGGACCCCGGGTGGGATGGATAGCTCGAACTGGACCGTGACCGCGCGCGACGAGGCGGCCGGCACCTTCGTTCGCTCGAACGGTGCAGGCACCCGCCACCAGCCGTTCCGGATCGACGCGCCGCGGCAAGGTTTCATGCTGCGCGAGTTCTCGGAACATGGTTCGGAAATCGCGTTCCTGGATTTCCGCGGCATGGGGTTCACTGCGCTGGCGCGCACCGCGCCCTACAGCTTCTTCATGTTGTCCGTCGCGAAATCCGAGCCGTCGGCTTCGAATTGAGCCTTGCCGGTTGATCCGGGCGGCTCCCGAGCCGTTGCCGGATGAGCGCGTGGGAAGGGCCTTGCGGCCTCCCCACGCGGTTTTTCCTCGTAGCGCGTCAGGCTGCGAACGGCGTGCGGCTCGGCAGGCGCGGTGTCTCGCGCAGGTTCCGCACGACGGCGCGCAGCGTGAAATCGAACAGCATCAACTGGCTGGCCTGCAGTTCCTCGCCGATCGACAGCGGCGTCGCGCTCGGCAGCGCCAGCCAGGCGTCGCGTTCCGGACCGTCGATGACGATCCGCATGCCTGCCTTGCGCGCCACGTGCATCATCACGGCGTTCTCGGCCAGGCAATGCATATACAGTTCGCGTATGCCCCGGTTGCGCGCATGCAATGCAGCGCGCCGGAACATCGCCTGAGCGAGCCCGCGGCCGCGCTGGGCTTCGGTTACCGACAGCCCCAGTTCGGCCAGCTCGGCGGCTTGGGCGACGTGGGTCATGCCGACCACCGTGTCGTCCTGGTCGCGCACGCCGAACACGGCGTCGTGGCCGAAGGCGATGCCTTCGACGTAGTGCGCGACCGCGCTGTCGGATGTCGGGGTGCCGAAACGCAGCCGCCGATCTCCGGCCGACAGGCTCAGCAGGTGTTCGATGATCTCGTCGCGGTCGTTTTCCGCGAGCGGGTAGATGACGTTCATGGCGTCCTCCTGGGTTCTGTCTCCCGAAGGCCCTCGTGGGGCGAAGCGGTTCTCGACCCGATGCAGCGCAGTATACGGGTTCTATGTTGCAATGCAGCAATCACCGGTCCCGCGGGTCCGGACCCCGCTGCCGCGCGTCGGCGGTCGCGCGTGCAGACACCAGAGGGGCGGGCGCGGGGATCGCACCGGCCGCGTCTTGCCTTGGACAGGCAGCCTCCTAGAATGGGCGTAGTTCGACTACCGCTCGCAGGAGGCTCCGATGCCCACCGTCCCGAACCCGTATCGCCAGGATCTCGACAGGAATCCGGCCAACCACGTGGCGCTCTCGCCCGTGGGTTTCCTGCAGTGGGCAGCCGACGTCTATCCCGAGCGCGTGGCGATCGTGCACGGCGCGCTGCGCCAGACCTGGGCACAGACGCTCGAGCGTGCGCGCCGGCTGTCCGGTGCACTGGCCGCTCGCGACATCGGTGACGGCGACACGGTCGCGGTGCTGCTGCCGAACACGCCGCCGATGATCGAAGCTCACTACGGCGTGCCGATGACGCGGGCGGTGCTGAACACGATCAATACGCGGCTCGATGCGGCGACCGTGGCCTTCATCCTCGCGCACTCGCAGTCGAAAGTCCTGATCGTCGACCGCGAGTTTTCGGCAGTCGCGCGGCAGGCGCTGGAAATCAACGCGAAGGCCGGCCACCCGGCGCCGTTCGTCGTCGACGTCGACGATCCCGAATACCAGGGCCCGGGCGAGGCGATCGGTTCCGTCGGCTACGAAGACTGGCTGGCCGCGGCCGATGCCGGCTTCGAACCGCAATTGCCGGCCGACGAATGGGACGCGATTGCGCTGAACTACACGTCGGGCACGACCGGCGACCCGAAGGGCGTGGTCGTCCACCACCGTGGCGCCTACCTGAACGCGATGGGCAACGTGCTGTCCTGGTCGCTGCCGCGCCATCCGGTTTACCTGTGGACGCTTCCGATGTTCCACTGCAACGGCTGGTGCTTCCCGTGGACGCTGCCGGCGGTGGCGGGTACCAACGTCTGCCTGCGCCGCGTCGATCCGGAACTGATCCTGCCGCTGATCCGAGAGCATCGAGTCACCCATTACTGCGGCGCGCCGATCGTCCACAGCATGCTGATCAACGCGCCGCAGCAACTGAAGGCCGGCATCGACTGGCAGGTCAAGGCGATGGTCGCCGGTGCCGCGCCGCCGGCGTCGATGATCGAAGGCATGGAGCGGATGGGCTGGGAGGTGACCCACGTCTACGGGCTGACCGAGGTCTACGGCCCGGCCGCGGTCTGCGTCAAGCAGGAGGCCTGGAACGAGCTCGACCTGGCGGGCCGCGTCGACAAGAACGGCCGCCAGGGCGTTCGCTACCAGGTCCAGCAGGGGTTGACCGTCGTCGACCCGGAGACGATGCAGGAAGTGCCGCGCGACGGCGAGACGATGGGCGAGGTCGTGTTTCGCGGCAACATCGTCATGAAGGGCTACCTGAAGAACCCGAAGGCGACCGAGGAAGCCTTCCGCGGCGGCTGGTTCCACACCGGCGACCTCGGTGTCGTCTACCCCGATGGATACGTGAAGCTGAAGGACCGCGCGAAGGACATCATCATTTCGGGCGGCGAGAACATCAGTTCGATCGAGGTCGAAGACGCGCTGTACAAGCACCCCGCCGTGCTAGCCTGCGCGGTCGTGGCGCGGCCCGACGAGAAGTGGGGCGAGACGCCGCTGGCCTTCGTCGAAGTGAAGGCCGAGCGCAGGCCGTCGACGCCCGAGGAGACCCAGGCGCTGGCCGACGAACTGATCGAGCACTGCCGCGCGCATCTCGCACGCTACAAGTGCCCGCGCGAGATCCGCTTCGCCGAGGTGCCGAAGACTTCGACCGGCAAGATCCAGAAGCATGCGCTGCGCGCGCAACTGGGGTCGGCGGACGCGATCGGGGCTTGAGAGACCCGCGCTCACGCTAGTGCAAAGATCTCCCGAGCTGTTCTCGAACGCCCGGACCCGCTGGACACCGCGCGAGTACAATCCGCGCCCATGCTGAAGGAACAGAAATCGGGGCTGGCCGCGTCGTTCGGACAAGCCGCCGCGGAGCTCGCCGCGCGCGCCGGCGTGGAATTGCCCGCAGTCGAAGTCCTGCTCGAGCGGCCACGGCAGGCCTCGCTCGGCGACCTCGCCTGCAATCTCGCGATGCAGCTCGCACGCCCGCTGAAGGCGGCGCCGCGGCAGATCGCCGAGCAACTCGTCGAGCGAGTCCGCGCGCTCGACTCCGCGGCTGCCGAGCCGATGATCGACGCGCTCGAGATCGCCGGCCCGGGGGTCATCAACATCCGCCTGCGCGACGACGCGAAGCGCGCGGCCGTCGCGCGCGTGCTCGCCGACGGTCCGGCATTCGGGCGCGGTGCGCGCGGTGAAGGAAAGCGGGTCGTCGTCGAATTCGTGTCTGCCAATCCGACCGGTCCGCTGCACGTCGGCCATGGCCGCCAGGGCGCACTCGGCGACGCGCTGGCCGCTTTGCTCGATGCCGACGGCTGGCAGGTCAGCCGCGAGTTCTACTACAACGACGCCGGCGCCCAGATCGAGAATCTCGCGCTGTCGGTGCAGGCGCGCGCGCGCGGCATCGAGCCCGGGGATCCGGCGTTTCCGGCCGACGGCTACCGCGGCGACTACATCGCCGACATCGCCGCCGACTACCTGGCTGGCGCCACCGTGTCGTCGGAACGCGTGCCGGAAGTCACGGCGGCTCGCGATCCTGATGACCTCGCCGCGATCCGCCGCTTCGCGGTCGCCTACCTGCGCCGCGAACAGGACCTCGACCTGCGCGCATTCGGCGTGCGCTTCGACACCTACTACCTCGAATCCTCGCTGTACGAGGATGGTCGCGTGCAGCGCGCCGTCGACGCGCTGGTCGCCGCCGGCAAGACCTTCGAGGAAGGCAGCGCGCTGTGGTTGCGCACGACCGACTACGGCGACGACAAGGACCGCGTGATGCGCAAGTCCGACGGCGGCTATACCTACTTCGTGCCCGACGTGGCTTACCACGTCACGAAGTGGGAACGCGGCTTCGAGCGGTCGATCAACGTGCAGGGCTCGGATCACCACGGCACGATCGCGCGCGTGCGCGCCGGCCTGCAGGCGCTCGGCGTCGGCATCCCGCAAGGCTATCCGGACTACGTGCTGCACAAGATGGTCACCGTGATGCGCGGCGGGGAGGAGGTCAAGATCTCCAAGCGCGCCGGCTCGTACGTTACGCTGCGCGACCTGATCACCTGGAGCGGCGAACAGCGCGACGACAGCGGCGCCACGATCGGCAGCGACGAGCAGCGCGGCCGCGACGCCGTGCGCTTCTTCCTGATCTCGCGCAAGGCCGATACCGAGTTCGTCTTCGACGTCGACCTGGCGCTGGCGCGCACCGACGAGAACCCCGTCTACTACGTGCAGTACGCGCACGCGCGGCTGTGCTCGGTGTTCGCGCAGTGGGGCGGCGACGTCGAGGCGCTGGCTGCGCTGGCGGGCGACGGACGACTCGACCTGTCGGCGCTCGCGCTGCCGCGAGAATTCGCGTTGATCGCGAAGCTCGCCGAGTTCCCGGAACTGCTGGCCGCTGCCATCGACGACCTGGCACCGCACGCCGTTGCCTTCTATCTCAAGGATTTAGCGGCAGAAGTTCACTCTTACTATAATGCCGAGCGGTTTCTCGTCGACGACGAGACGACGAAGCGTGCGCGCCTTGCCCTGTTGCTGGCGGCGCGCCAGGTGCTGCGCAACGGGCTTGCGCTGATCGGCGTTTCGGCGCCAGAAAGGATGTAATTGCGATGACCCGACGATCCGGAGCGCGAGCGCGCGAACATGGCGGCACGCTGGTCGGCTTCCTGGCCGGATTGATCGTCGGTCTCGGCATCGCGGTGATCGTGGCCTTGTTCGTTACGCGCGCGCCGGTGCCTTTCGTCAACAAGGGCAACCGGGCACCCGAGCCTTCGCTGAGCCGCGACGGCCCGCTGCTGCCCGATCCGAACTCGCCGTTGAATTCGCGCGCAGGCGCGCCCGCGCCCGGCGAGCCCGCTTCGCCGACGGCCGCTGCGCCGGCCGCGCCCTTGCCGCCGACCGCTGCGATCGCGCCATCGCAATCCCCGTCGACGGTCGACAGCGCCCCGCCCGACGCGCGGCAGCAGGGCGGCTACGTGCTGCAGGCCGGCGCCTTTCGCTCGTCCGACGATGCCGATGGCATGAAGGCCCGGCTCGCGCTGCTGGGCTACGAAGCGCGGGTGCAGCCGGCCGAAGTCAACGGCCAGACGATGTACCGTGTCAGGATCGGTCCGTTCGCGCAACAGGATGATGCGAACCGCGCACGCGGTCGACTGACCGACGGCGGCATCGAATCCTCGGTGATCCGCCAGCGTTGACCCGATCGAACAAGGAAGGATTTTTCGATGATCAGTGATTCCCGACGCTCGATGATGCTCGCAACCGGCGCGGCGCTGGTCGCGGCAGGTACCGCCGGGCTGCCGGTTTCCGCCGGCGCGCAGGCTCCCGCGCCGCGCGAAGGCAAGGACTACCGGCTCGTTCGGCCGGCGCAGCCCACCGACGTGCCGGCCGGCAAGATCGAGGCGATCGAGTTCTTCTGGTACGGCTGCCCGCACTGCAATTCGCTGGAGCCGGCGCTCGAGCAGTGGGTCGCGAAACTGCCCGACGACGTCGTGTTCCGCCGCATCCACGTGCCCTTCGGCGAGCGGCGCCATCAGCAGCTGTTCTACGCGCTCGAGTCGATGGGCAAGGAAGAGGAACTGCACAAGGCCGTGTTCCATGCGATCCACGTCGATCGCGACCGGCTCGACACCGTCGACCGGATGGTCGCGATGCTGTCGAAGCAAGGCGTCGACGAGAAGCAGTTCCGCGATACCTTCGACTCGTTTGCGGTGCGCACCAAGATGCGACGCGCCGCACAGACCGTCGACGCCTACGGCGTCGACGGCGTGCCGGCGATGGCCGTCGCCGGCAAGTACTACACGGCGCCGAGCATGGCCGGTTCGAACGGCGCCGCGCTGCGCGTGATGGAGCAGTTGATCGACATCGAGCGCAACGCCGCGATCTTCATCACCGGGGCCTCGAGCGGCATCGGCGCGGCGCTGGCCGCCGAGTATGCGCGACGCCATCCGCAGGCCACGATCGGCCTGCTGGGGCGCCGCGAGGCAGCGCTCGAGGCCGTGGCGCAGGCCATCGCGCCGGTCGCCACGCTGCGCCATGCCGTCGACGTCACCGACACCGCCGCACTGGCCGAAGCCGCCCGCGACTTCCTCCAGCAGGCCGGCACGCCCGACGTGGTCGTGGCCAACGCCGGCATCAGCGCCGGCACGATCACCGGCGAGGCGAGCGATTCGCCGGTGTTTCGCCGGATCGTCGAGACCAACCTGATCGCAATGCCGGACACTTTCGCGCCTTTCGTGGCGGCGATGCGCGAGCGCGGCAACGGCACGCTGGTCGGCATCGCCAGCGTTGCAGGCGTGCGCGGGATGCCCGGCGCCGGCGCGTACAGCGCGTCGAAGGCGGCGGCGATCGCCTATCTCGAGAGCCTTCGCCTCGAACTGCGCGGCAGCGGCGTGTCGGTCGTCACGATCGTGCCCGGCTTCGTGCGCACGCCGATGACTGCGCACAACCGCTATTCGATGCCCTTCCTGATCGATGCCGACCTGTTCGCAAGCCGCGCCGTCGACGCGATCGCGGCGCGACTCGGCGAACGCTTCAAGCTGCTGGTCACGTCCGACCAGACGGTGCTGCCGCGGCAGCGCACGCTGCGCGCGCTGATCGACTGGAGCTACGGGCTGCTGGCCGAAGGCGAGCGCATGCTGTTCCAGCGGCTCGGTGCGTTCGCCGGCG
>CALLYQ010000232.1 GCA_937858875.1 uncultured Lautropia sp.
GGTTCGCAGCGTCGCGGCGCGCTCGGCGAGCAGCGTGGCATCTGCCTGCGTGGCTTCCAGCTGCTCGAGCGCGCGATCGAGCGCTCGGCTGCGTTCGTCGACCAGCGTGACAAGCGCAGCGCGGCGGCCACGCGCGAAGAGCGCCGTACACGCGCAGCCGGCCGCGAAAGCGACTAGCAGCAGGATGGCAAGGATCGCCTCGAACGGCCAGCTCCCGATATCCAGAGATTCGGTCGGCATCATCCGATTGTCGCCGATCGAAGGCTCACTGCGTGAGCCTGAAGCTGCGATCCGGATGGCGACGCGAACTTCCCACGAAAGAAGCGATCGGCATCAGAAGAACCAGACGCGAAAGCGCAGGGCTCCGGAGATCCGCCAGTACACGGACAGGAACGGGATCAGCGTCGAAGTGGCCAGCGTGGCCAGATAGCCAGCACTGTCGCCAAGCGGCTGCCGCAGCCGCCTGACGGCAAGCCTCAGTATCAGCGCAGACGCGAGCAGGATGCTGACCACGGCCGACCCGGTCACGCCGGCGAGCATGAAAGCGGGCGCGGCGAGCACCAGCCCGACGATCAGGTAGTGCTCCCAGGGCGAGGTGTCGCCCGCCTGTTCGCGGAAGAAGCGCGGATGCTTCTTGTACAGCAGCGCGTCGAAGTAGGCATCGCGTTGGCGCCTCAGGCAACCGGGGAAGCCGGCGCGCTGCACGACGGCTTTGTCGCAGCGGCCGACCGGGCCGGCATCGCGCTGCAGGCGCAGCAACAGGTCCGGATCGTCGCCGCTTGGACGCTCGAAGTGCTCGTCGAAACCGCCGATCCGCTGCAGCGCGGTGCGCCGGACGAACACGTTGGACGTCGGCAGGCACAGCGGTTCCTGGCTCGGCGCTGCGCCCCGCGCATTGCGCAGCTGCCCGGCGACGGCGACCAGCTCGGGCGTCAGCGCCGCCTCGCCGCGCGCCAGCCAGTCGGACTGCGGAATCGCATCGTCGTCTATGAACGCGATCAGGTCGCCGTAGGCCTCGCGCCAACCGACGTTACGAGCGACGGCGGCACCGTGGCCCGTGCGCGGCCTGAAGTAGCGCAGTGCCGGCACACCGTCGACCGGCCTCATCGCCTCGACTGCCAGCCGCGTTTCCTCGGCATGGCCATCGTCGACGACGAGGATCTCGTAGGCGCCGGGGTCCTCGATCTGCTGCTCGAGCAAGGCCGCGATGCAGCAGCGCAAGGCCTCGGGACGCGCCCGGGTCGGAATGACGACCGAGATGCGGGGCACGGCGACCGCCCTTGCGGCGGCGCGTTCTCGTGGCCGCGCAAACGTGTCGACCAACGCGCCGCCTGGCGAACCCAGGACATTCATGGCGACTTCCGGGAAACTTTGGCGGGAGGACCTCGAGGTTCGCGTATGACACGCCTCACGGCGCCGGACCCAGCAAACTGCGTGCCACCATGGAAACGACCGGCGCAGGCCGGCGCGGGCAGCAGACGCGCGGGCCCGCGGTTTGCTGAATACGTGCACTCCGGAATCCACGCCAACTGGCGCCCGGTATGCCTCCCCTCTATCGGTGCGCCGTGGATTCCGGTTTTTTTTTCGCCCCCTCGCGGGCCGGCGCCGCTTCGATGGCCGCGGCAATCGCCGTCGCCAGCTCACGCACGCGTGGCCCGTAGCTTCGCTCCAGTGCCCGGCGCGGCATGCTTCTCGATGCGCCGCCGCAGTTGACCGCCATCGACTCGGTCGCCGTACCGAGGCCGACCGGCGCGGCAACGGCACTGATGCCGGCCTCCCATTCCCCTTCCGACGCGCACCAGCCGTGCTCGCGATAGTCGTCGAACGCAGCGCGAAGCCGGGGCTCGATGCCGGTCCATTCGGCGCCGTAATGCGCTTCGAGACGCCGCAGTGCACGCCGACGATCCACGTCGACGAGTCCGGCCAGCCAGGCACGACCCATCGCGCTCCTGGCGATCGGCAGGCGCGCACCGCGCTCCAGGCGCATCAACAGCGGCCCGTCTGCCTGGCAGACCTCGAGGTAGACCATCTGGTGCCGGTCCGCAATGCCGAGCGCGACGCCGCAGCCGGTCTCTTCGGCCAACGCCTGCATCAACGGCCGCGCCAGTTCCACGACACCGGTCGTCGCCAGGTAACCGTACCCGAGCATCAGCACGCCCGGCCCGAGCGCGTACTTCTCGGCACCCGGATCGTGGCGCAGGTAGCCGAGTCGCACCAGGGTATCGGTCAGCCGCGACACCGTCGCACGCGGCAGCCCGGTTCGGCGCGCGAGCTCGGCGTTGCCCAGTCTTTCTCCCCCCGGCCCGAACGCACGCAGCAGATCGAGACCGCGGGCCAACGCGATGACGAGACCCTCGTGACGGCCGGAGGTCGGAGCCTGCCCACGGGCGCTTCGCACGGCTCTGGCAATACGCGGCATGGTTGCGGTTCAAGGAGTTTCGCAGAACGGAATTAATACGAGGTCCCAGGGTTTTTACCATGCGTATCGCGGGGTTCGTCCCGCAATTGTATTTGTTCTGCACCTCGGAATATAATCCGCCGCGATGCAGGGGCCGCGACAGCCGACAAGCACGAGCCGCTGGCCGCGCGCCGCTGGCCGCGCGCCGCTAGCCGCGCGCCGCCAGCCGCACGCCGGCGTCCGCTCATGGAGGTGACGATTTGGAACTCTTCTTCCAGCAGGTCCTCAACGGCCTGACGCTGGGCAGCGTCTACAGCCTGGTGGCACTCGGGCTGACCCTGGTCTACGGCATCCTGCACGTCCCGAATTTCGCCCACGGCGCGCTGTACATGGCCGGCGCCTACGCCGCCTGGTGGTTGATGACGAGCGTCGGGGCGAACTACTGGGTTGCGATGGCAGGAGCGGCCGTCGTCGTGGCAGTGCTGTCGATGCTCACCGACCGGCTCGTCTTCTATCCGCTGCGCCACTCGCCCGAATTGCACGACATGATCGCGGCGATCGGCGTGCTCCTGTTCCTCGAGGCAGGGGCGCAGGCGATCTGGGGCGCCGACTTCCACCGGATGCCCACCCCCTATACCGGCATCGTCCATATGTTCGGCGTCACCGCGCCGGTGCAGAGGCTGCTGATCATCGTCGCGGCCTTCGTGCTGATGCTGGTGCTGCACCTGTTCCTGACCCGCACGACGACCGGATCCACGATCATCGCGATGGCGCAGAACCGCGAAGGTGCATCGCTGGTCGGCATCGACGCGATGCGCGTCACGCTGCTCGTGTTCGCGATCTCCGGTGCGCTGGCCGCCGTGGCGGCAGTGCTCTATGCGCCGATCAACCTCGTGTATCCGGCGATGGGCCACCTGGTGATCATGAAGGCCTTCGTCATCATCATTCTCGGCGGCATGGGCAGCATTCCCGGAGCCATCGTCGGCGGCATGATCATCGGCTTTGCCGAGAGCTTCGGAGCCTACTACGTGTCGACCGACTACAAGGACATCATCGCGTTCGTGCTGCTGGTGGCCATCCTGTCGCTGCGCCCGCAAGGCCTGTTCACGAAAGGAGCGCACTGAACCATGGACACGCTCCTCGGACGAACCGGCTGGTTGCTGCTGCTGGCGGCAGCCATCGTCTTTCCGCTGGTGGCCAGCAACGACTATCACCTGACCGTGATGTCGATGGCGTTCATCTTCGCGATCGCCACGGTCGGGCTGAACCTGATCACCGGCTACACCGGCCAGTTCAATCTTGCGCACTCGGGCTTCATGGCGATCGGCGCGTATACGGTCGGCATCCTGACCGTCGACCACGGCATGCCGTTCTGGGTCGCCTTCGCGCTGTCGGGCTTCGTGGCGGCCTTCATCGGCTACTTCGTCGGCATCGTGTCGCTTCGCCTGAAGGGCCACTACTTCTCGATCTTCACCTTGTGCGTCGGCGCGATCATCCATCTGCTGATCGAGAAATGGGAAAGCCTGACGCACGGCGCCGTCGGCATCATCGGGATCCCGGCGCCCGAGCCGATCGGGCCGATCGAGTTCGAGTCGCCGACGACGCAGTACTACCTGGTGCTGACCGTGCTGGCCTTGAGCACCTGGCTGATGCACCGGATCGTCAACTCGCTGCTCGGGCGCACGTTCATGGCCATTCGCAACAGCGACGAACTGGCCGAGGCGCTCGGCATCCCGCTGATGCGCAACAAGGTGCTGGCCTTCGTGCTGTCGGTCTTCTACGCCGGGCTTGCCGGCGGGCTGTACGCCGGTCACGTACGCTTCCTCGGCCCCGACCTGGCCAACGTGAACTACACGTTCGAGATGGTGATGGCGATGCTCGTGGGGGGCATCGGCACGATGCTCGGACCGCTGCTCGGCGCATTGATCGTGCCCTGGGTCACGCAATACCTGCAGTTCCTGCAGGACTACCGGATGATCGTGTTCGGGCCGCTGCTGGTGCTGCTGATCATCTTCGTACCCGACGGCATCGTCGGTTCGTGGCAGAAGCGCCGGGCCAGGCGGCGGGCAGCGCAACTGGCGGCGGCCGATGCGTCCGCGCGCGGCAAGCCTGCCGGCGCGGCGAGAACCGGCGCCGGCGACCCGGGCGCCAGCAGGCCGGGTGCGATCGATCCCGGCCCGGCCGGCCGATGAACCGCCAGGAGGCCAGCACCATGCTCGAAATCCGCTCCCTGACCAAGCGCTTCGGCGGGCTGACCGCGGTTCGCGATGTCAGCGCATCGTTTCGCCGCGGCGAGATCAGCGCGATCATCGGCCCCAACGGGGCCGGCAAGACGACCTTCTTCAACCTGATCGCCGGCACGCACAAGCCCACGTCGGGCAGCATCGTCTTCGAGGGCGAGGACATCACGCAATTGCGCGCCGATCGCGTCGCGCGCCTGGGCATCGCCCGCACGTTCCAGAGCACGCACCTGTTCGACCGCGCCACCGTCCTCGACAACCTGATCGTCGGACATCGGCTGCGCACGCACTCGGGCCTGTGGGACGTGATCGTCAATTCGAAGCGCCTGCGCGAGGAGGAGCGCCAGTGCCGCCGCAAGGCCGAAGAAGCGCTCGACTTCGTCGGCCTGTCGCACATCGCCCAGCGGATCGCCGCCGACATCACGCAGGAGGAGCGCAAGCGCGTGGCCTTCGCGCTGGCGCTCGCCACCGACCCGACGCTGCTGCTGCTCGACGAACCTGCCGGCGGCGTGAACCCGGAAGAAACGGTCGGGCTTGCCGAACTGATTCGCAAGATGGTCCGGCACGGCATCACCGTCTGCCTGATCGAGCACAAGATGGACATGATCATGAATCTCGCCGATCACATCATGGTGCTGAACTACGGCGAGAAGATCGCCGAAGGCACGCCGGCCGAGATCCGCGCCAACCCGCTGGTCATCGAGGCTTACCTGGGGAGCGAGCATGCTGCGGCTTGAAGGCATCTCGCTGAACTACGGCAGTTTCCGAGCGCTCGACGGTATCAGCCTGCATGCCGAGCCGGGCGAGCTGGTCGTGCTGCTGGGCGCCAACGGCGCCGGCAAGAGTTCGATCTTCCTGACGATCAGCGGCCTGACGCATGCATCGACCGGCAGCATCCGCTTCGGCGACCGCGAACTGAAGGGCATGCGGCCGTCGCAGATCGTCGCCAGCGGCGTCGTGCACTGCCCCGAGGGGCGCAAGCTGTTCCCGGGAATGACGGTGCGCAAGAACCTGCTGCTCGGCGGCTACGTGCACCGCAGGGATCGCAAGGGCGTCGAGCGAACGCTCGACGAAGTCTACGAGCTGTTTCCGATCCTGCACGAAAAAAGGGACGACCCGGCCGGCTCGCTGAGCGGCGGCCAGCAGCAGATGGTCGCCATCGGCCGCGCGCTGATGGGCCGGCCGAAGGCACTGCTGCTCGACGAGCCCTCGCTCGGCCTGGCGCCGCTGGTCGTCAAGCAGGTCTTCGAGGTGATCAGCCGGATCAACAAGGCAGGCACGACGGTGCTGCTGGCCGAACAGAACGCCTACGCGGCGCTGCAGATCGCCAACCGTGCCTACGTCATCGAAAGCGGCCACATCGTGCTCGAAGGCGATCGCGAATCGCTGCTGAACAACGAAGCGGTTCGCAAGGCCTATATCGGGGGTTGAACCGGCGCTGTCGCGCCGGAACCCGTGTTTTTGTTCATCGGGGCGGCAAGCCCCATTGCGGAGACAGGAGACTCGGATGCACATGAACAGGAGAAGTTTCGGCAAGCTGGCGTCGGCCGTTGCGATCGCGCTCGCCGCGACGGGCGCCGCGCAGGCGCAGGAAGTCGTCAAGATCGGCTATACCGGCCCGCTGAGCGGCGGTGCCGCGCTGTACGGCAAGAACGCGTTGAGCGGCATCGAGATGGCCGTTGCGGAACTGAACGCCGAAGGCTTCGAGGTCGGCGGCAAGAAATACAAGCTCGAGGTCGTTGCGCTCGACGACAAATACGCGCCCAGCGAAGCGGCAATCAATGCGCGGCGGCTGGTCCAGCAGCACAAGGCACCCGTCGTGATGGTGCCGCACTCGGGCGGCATCTTCGCGCTGCAGGCCTTCAACGAGCGCGACAAGTTCATTCTCGGTGCCTATTCCAGCGTTCCTTCGATCGTCGAGCGCGGCAACAAGCTCACGCTGATGATCCCGCCGGCGTTCACCGGCTACATCGAGCCGTTCATCCGCTACGAAACGAAGCGCTTCGGCAACAAGGTGGCGATCGCCAACGCCGATCACGACTACGCGAAAGCCTGGACCAAAGCCTTCGTTCCGGCGCTGGAGAAGGCCGGCGGCACGATCGTTGCCGACAATCCGATGTCGTACAACAAGTCGACCGACTTCTACAGCGGCGTCAGCCGTGTGCTGAACGGCAAGCCCGACGTCATGTTCATCGGAGGTGCGTCCGAACCGACGGCGCTGGTCGTCAAGCAGGCGCGCGAGCTCGGCTTCAAGGGCGGTTTCATGCTGATGGACCAGGCCAAGATGGACGAAATGGCTCGGGTGCTCGGCGGCTACGAGCTGCTCGAAGGATCGATCGGCACGCTGCCGGTGGCAGCGGACGTGCGCGAAGGCACCAGGGCTTTCGTCGACCGTTATCGCAAGCTCCACGGCGCCGACAAGGATCCGACGTCCGAAGTGTCGCTGAACTACACGGCCGTGCATCTCGTCGCCGAAGCAATGAAGCTGGCCGGCACCGTCACCGACGTGGACAAGATCCGCGCGCAGTCGGACGCGGCAGCCAAGGCATTGGCGCCTGAGCGTAATCCGCACGAGATCACCGGCGTACGCGACAACGGCGCGTTCGAAGCCGCGGTCAACGTGGCGGTCGTTCAGGACGGCAAGGTCCAGCAGATAAGGCTCAGCGACCTCTGAGTCCGACTCGACCGCGGGCCGGCAGATGCCGGAGCGCGGTCGCCCGGCATCGACTCCGTTTGCGGGTCATGCCGGGCCTCTCGAATGCTTGGCGGCGGCAGCCATGAAGTCCGCGGATTCCCAGGCCCTGGTTTATGTCAGCGACGCCTCGCCGGGCATTACCCGGCACCGGCGCGGCAAGACTTTCATCTATCGCGACGCGGCGGGACACATCATCCGCGACGCGGCCACGCTGGAGCGCATCCGCAGGCTCGCAATTCCGCCCGCCTACGGATCGGTATGGATCTGTCCGCTTGCCAACGGCCATCTGCAAGCAACCGGGCGCGACGCTCGCGGCCGCAAGCAGTATCGATATCACCCTGCCTGGCGACGCGACCGGGACGAGCGAAAATACGAACGGCTCGCCGCTTTCGGCCGCGCATTGCCGCGCATACGCGCGCGAATATCGCGAGATCTGTCGGATCGCGGCGCGCGAACCCCGACGCGCGAGATCGTGCTGGCGACGATGGTGCGCCTGCTCGATCTCACCTGCATTCGCGTGGGAAGCAAACGCTACGCACGCAGCAATGGCAGCTACGGCCTGACGACGCTGCGCAGCCGGCACGTGAAGCTGAATCGCGAAACCTTGCGCCTGAGTTTTGCCGGCAAGGGCGGAATTCGCCACGAAGTCGCCCTCGACGACCCGCGCATTGCACGCGTGATCCGCCGGCTGCAGGATCTGCCGGGCCAGGAGTTGTTCCAGTATCTGGATGACGAGGGCCTGCGTCACACGATCGGCTCCTCGGAACTCAACGATTATCTCGAACGCATTGCAGGCGATCGGTTTACCGCCAAGGATTTCCGGACCTGGCACGGCACCGTCACTGCCCTCGATTGGACTTGCGAGGCGCTCGAAGCCACGGGCGCAAGACAGCGACAGGGACAAGGCGCGTGTCGCCGAAACATCGTTGACGCCGAACCCGGATACTCGGTCGCGCGAATGCTGGAAGAAGTGGCACGCCGGCTCGGCAACACGCCTGCCGTCTGTCGCAACGCCTACATCCACCCGGACGTGCTGGACCTGGGGGCTCGACTGGCGAAAGACGAGCAGGCCTGCCAGCGATTGTGGGAATGCTTCGCCAAAAAACGCACCGGCCCTCGCGGGCTGCTCGCGGCGGAGCGGCGGCTACTGACGTTCCTGCAAAGCAATCGGATGGAAAACGGAATCGGCACCCCGGGAGCAAAAAGCGCACGACGAAAGCGCGCTTCGAGGCGCAAGACATCGAATGCGGGCACTTCGATTGCCCATGCCGTTTAGCCCCAGAGGCCGACCCGGAATCCGCTCATACGCATCCTCTGCTCCCCTCCGGGATGCGTGCGGATCTCCGGGTCTTTTTCATTCGCGACGCGGAATCAGATCGAGAAACTGGAACGATCCTTTCCGGATTGTTCTGCTTCGACGATCCAGCGAGGCGTGCGGCCACGCCCCGACCAGGTGGCGCCGCTTTCGGGATCGCGGTACTTCGGAGCAACCGGCTTGCGGGTCGTCTTGCTTGCCCGAGTCGGCGCGACCTTGGTGGCGACGCGCGGCGCCCTGCGCTTGCCGAATGCCTCTCCGATCTCGTCGAGCGAGATATCGTGCGCTTTCATCTGCTTGACGATTGCTGCGATGACCGGCTTTCTGTCCCTTTCGCGCAAGGTCTGTGCGCGAGCCTGCAGCTTCCGGATTTGCGATTCGATCGTCTTCAGCGATTGCGTTGCCATCGGATTCCTTGTGTGAGTGCGAGAGAGCGCGGATCGCGCCGGCTTCGCAATGGATGTCTGGATGGTTTGATGAAGTTTATCTGCGAAGCGGAACGAATAATATTATTCATTGACCCGGAAATGCAAAAATCATCGTGCGCGAAGCGGAATCTGCGACATTCGCCGACCATCGATCCGTGCATCACGGCAAGCGAGCCAAGCAACCGCCGGCCAGAACGACCGGCAGACCCAGGAGGAGAAACCCCATGACGTCAGCCGACAAGCGAGTGGCCATCATCACCGGCGCGAGCGCCGGAATCGGAAAGGCGAGTGCGATCGCGCTACTCGAGGCGGGCTGGCACGTCGCGTTCGCCGGCCGTCGAGCGGACATGCTCGACAAGGCCATTGCCGAAGCCGGCGAGCATGGCGCACGCGCATTGGCGGTGCCGACCGATGTCGGCAAGCCCGAAGAAGTGCGGCGGCTGTTCGAAAAGACCGTCGCCGCATTCGGCCGCGTCGACATGCTCTTCAACAATGCCGGCGTCAACGCTCCCGGAATTCCACTCGAGGATCTCGAAGTCGAGCAATGGAAATCGGTCGTCGACATCAACCTGACCGGACCGTTCCTGTGCACGCAGGCGGCCTTTCGCGTAATGAAGTCGCAAACGCCGCGCGGTGGGCGAATCATCAACAACGGCTCGATTTCGGCGCACGCGCCGCGCCCGAATTCGGCGCCCTACACGGCGACCAAGCACGCGATCACCGGGTTGACGAAAGCCACCTCGCTCGACGGCCGGAAGTACGACATCGCCTGCGGGCAGATCGACATCGGCAACGCCGCGACCGAAATGGCTTCGCGGATGGCCAACGGCGTTCCGCAGGCCGACGGGCGCATTGCTCCGGAGCCGCTGATGGACGTGCGGCATGTTGCCGAGACGATCGTCTACATGGCCGGCATGCCGCTCGATGCGAACGTGCAGTTCGTGACGGTGATGGCGACGAAAATGCCGTTCGTCGGGAGGGGGTGAAAACGGGCCGGGTTTCGCGAATTACAGCCGGCTTATCCGCCGCGGGCTTCAGGTGACGACGGCCTCGCGGCGCGAGAAGCGCGGCTGCTGCCATTCGCCGCTGCGCAGGATTGCGGCGAGGCGGTCGACGGCATCGAAGACGTCGACATGGCGCGTGTACAGCGGCGTGAAACCGAAGCGCAGCACGTCGGGCGCACGGAAATCGCCGACGACGCCGTGCGCGATCAGGGCTTGCACGATCGCGTAGGCGCCCTCATTGCGCGCATAGCTGATCTGGCTGCCGCGTTCGGCGTCGGGCATCGGGGTCGATCTGACGAGACCGCTGCCTGCGCAATGGGCATCGACCAGTTCGGCGAACAGCGCACTCAGGGCCAGCGACTTCCGGCGAATCGCCTGCATGCCGCCGAATTGCTCGGCCGCCAATACCGTGTCGACGCCGCAGTCGAGCGCAGCCAGCGAAAGAATCGGCGGCGTCCCGCAAAGATAGCGGGCGATTCCAGGGGCCGGACGATAGCCGGCGTCGAAATCGAAGGGTGCGGCATGGCCCATCCATCCCGACAGCGGCTGCTCGAAACGATCGGCATGGCGCGGATGCACCCAGACGAAGGCGGGGGCGCCCGGGCCGCCATTCAGGTACTTGTAGCCGCAGCCGACGGCGAAGTCGGCATTTGCGGCGTGAAGGTCGACAGGCACTGCTCCAGCCGAGTGAGCGAGGTCCCAGACGACAAGCGCGCCGGCATCGTGCGCGAGGCGTGTCAGCCGCGCCATGTCGTGCAT
>CALLYQ010000233.1 GCA_937858875.1 uncultured Lautropia sp.
GAGCCACTGTTCCCGCCCGCGAAGATTGGCGGCAGGCCGCGCAGCACCAACCTGCGCGAGGTGATGAACGCGATCCTCTATCTGGCGACCGGCGGCTGCCAGTGGCGCGCGTTCGACGAGTTGATCGCGAACTCCTTCGTCTGCTCGGGAATCCGCAGCTGGTCCTCGGTCAGCGACCAGCTGCCGGTCTCCCGGTCGAGCGTGAACGCGGCCACGCCGTCGCCGACGGTCAGCACCAGCATCGTCGACGGCCCGTAGATCGCGTAGCCGGCGGCGACCTGTTTGGTGCCGGGCTGCAGGAAGTGCTCGTCGGTCACGTCGATGACCCCCTCGGGCAGCCGCAGCACCGAGAAGATCGTGCCGACCGAGATGTTCACGTCGATGTTCGACGAGCCGTCCAGCGGATCGAACAGCAGCAGGAATTCGCCCTTCGGATAGCGGTTCGGGATCGTGTACGAGAAGTCCATCTCCTCGGAGGCCATCGCGGCGAGGTTGCCGCCCCATTCGTTGGCCTCGAGCAGCGTCTCGTTGGCGATCACGTCGAGCTTCTTCTGCGATTCGCCCTGCACGTTGTTCGTGCCGGCGTCGCCGAGCACGCCGCCGAGCGCACCTTTCGAGACGGCGATGCTGATCCGCTTGCAGGCGCGCGCGACGACCTCGACGAGCAGGCGCAGCTCGGCGGGGATCAGGCCTTTCTCGCGCTGCTTCTCGACGAGGTACTGGGTCAGGCTGATGCGGGACGTCATGACGTTGCTCCGTGGTTCTTCGATTCTCTGGTGGCCCGTGGCGGGCGCTGGCGGCTTCGCGGCCGATCGAACGATGCTGCTCAGGCCGCCAGCGTCTTGCCGACGATCTCGCGCACGTCGCGAGACAGCCGCGGTGCGGCGTCGAGCGTCTCGAGCGCGGCACGCATCGCGGCCTGGCGGCCCGGGTCGAACTTGCGCCAGCGGTCGAGCGCGCGCGCCAGTCGCGCGGCGATCTGCGGATTGATCGGGTCGAGTTCGAGCACGCGCTCGGCCCACCAGGCGTAGCCCGAGCCGTCTTCGGCGTGGAACTCGGCCAGGTTGCCGTGGCAGAAACTGCCGATCAGTGCGCGCACCCGGTTCGGGTTGCGCAGCGAAAAGGCCGGGTGCTTCATCAAGGCCTGAACGCGCTCGAGCACCGGGCCGTCGCCGGGACGCCGGTACATCGTGGCCTGCATTGCGAACCACTTGTCGAGCACCAGCGCTTCGTCGGCGAAGGTCTTCGCAAAGGCGGCCAGCGCTCGCTCGCGAGGCTGCCCGCCGGCGCGCATCAGCGCGAGCAGCGCGGCGCTGCGGTCGCTCATGTTGTCGGCACCCTCGAACTGCGCTTCGGCCGCCGCCACCGCCGCGGCGTCGCCGCAATCGACCCAGAAGCCGAGCGCGAGATTCTTCAGTGCGCGCCGGCCCACCGAGGCCGGATCGAAGGACCAGGGCGCGTCGGTCGACAGCGCCCGGTATAGCGCGGACCAGCGCGGCGCGAGGCCCTGCGCGATGCAGCCGCGAACGGCTTCGCGCGCTTCGCGCACTGCGACGGGGTCCACGACCGGCAACTGCTCGGCGATATAGCCCTCCGAGGGCAGCAGCAGCATCTGGTCGCGAAAGGCCGGATCCAGCGCTTCGTCGTCGAGCACGCGCGCCATCGCATCGATCAGCGGCGCGCAGCGCTGTTGCGGATCCGCGCCGTCGAGCACCGCCAGCACGCAGCGGGTGATCAGCCGTTGGCCGGCTTCCCAGCGGTTGAACGGATCGCCGTCATGGGCCGCAAGGAAGGCGAGCTGCGCGTCGTCGTAGGCGAAGTCGATGACCACCGGGGCCGAGAAGTCGCGACCCAGCGAGGGCACCGGCGCTTCGGCGATGCCGTCGAACTCGAAGACCTGCTCGGCCTCGCTCAGTTCGAGCACGGCCGTCTGCCGGCCGCCGTC